>JAQVKR010000084.1 GCA_028694565.1 Gammaproteobacteria bacterium
GGCCGCGGTCTTCAGCAGCGCGAAACCAAGGCTGGAGTCGGTTCTTTCCGGCATTCGGGCAGGCCCTCTGTGAGCACGATCGCGTTTCCCTGGGGCTGTCATCCGACCCCCATTCCGCCAACCAGGCGGTGGTCGTCCCGCGGAACCCGGGCGGCGGTTCCGCATCCGTGTTCCCCGCAGGATTATTTCACATCACTGGACAACGTTCACAATTCCATTCGACTTTGGCCTGGTGACCGGGTTCCGGGTATTTGCCGCTGCCCGGCGGGCCGGGCAGCGCGGCCCGCCCGCCGCTTCACTCTCCGCGGCAGCTGCGCGGCCTCCCCGAAGGCGCCGGGACGTGGCATGCCGCGCGGGCAGCGGCTGCTCCCCCGTCCGGCGCCGCAGCGCGATCATGGCGCGCTCGTGGGACTCGCCGGGTGTGCCTCCGGGAGCGAAGCGGTACACTGGCCTCCCGGCTCCGCGGGGCGGCCGGGAACCATGGCCGGGAATGCCCCGCGCCGAGGGTCAGCCGCACCCGCCCGGCCGAACCGCAACCCTCGTTTCCTGTCACCGAGACCCATGACTCCGCTCGAACGTTATCAGCACGATCTCCTGCGCGATGGCTTCCTGCCCGATGCCGCCCAGGAAGCCGCGGTGCGGCACCTGCAGGCGCTCCACGACGCTCTGCTCGCGGCGGAGACGGCGAACCGCTCCTGGAGCGCGCGATGGCGCCGGCGCCTCGCCCGCGGGCCCACGGAGCCCGTGCGCGGGCTCTATTTCTGGGGCGGCGTGGGGCGCGGCAAGACCTATCTCGTGGACACCTTCTACGAATGCCTGCCGTTCGAGCGGAAGATGCGCATGCACTTCCACCGCTTCATGCAGTGGGTGCACCACGAACTGGATCACCTGAAGGGCCGGCCCGACCCCCTGCCGAGCGTCGGCGAGCGGCTCGCCGCCCAGGCCCGGGTGCTGTGCTTCGACGAGTTCCATGTGGCGGACATCGCCGACGCCATGGTCCTGGGCGGACTGATGCGGGCGCTGTTCGCCAACGGCGTGACCCTGGTCGCCACCTCCAACATCGTCCCCGACGAACTCTACCGCAACGGGTTGCAGCGTCAGCGCTTCCTCCCGGCCATCGAGCTCATCAAGCGCCACACCCGGGTGATCAACGTGGACGGCGGCGTGGACTACCGGCTGCGGACTCTGGAAAAGGCGGAGATCTACCACTGGCCGCTGGATGCGGCCGCCGAATCGAGCCTGCGCGAAAGCTTCCTGAAGCTGGCGCCGGAGCCGGGCACAGAGGACGAGATCCTGGAAATCGAGGGACGGGCCCTGCCCACCCGCAGCTGCGCCGACGACGTCGCCTGGTTCGACTTCACGACCCTCTGCGACGGTCCCCGCAGCCAGAACGACTATATCGAGCTGGCGCGGCAGTTCCATGCCGTGCTGGTGAGCGGCGTACCGGTCATGGGCGACGATCAGGCCGACCCGGCGCGCCGGTTCATCAACCTGGTGGACGAGTTCTACGACCGCAACGTGAAGCTGATTCTCTCCGCCGCCGCGCCGGTGGAAACGCTTTACCGGGGCGAGCGCCTGCGCTTCGAGTTCGAGCGCACCCGCAGCCGGCTGCTGGAGATGCAGTCCCATGACTACCTCGCGCGCCCGCACCGGGCGTGAATGCGCGCGCCGGCGATGGGAATGCGGCGCTATCCGGTTGGCCCATCCTTCTCCGGCCGGTAGTAGAAATAGCGCCACGGCCCGGCGCCCAGGGTCTCCAGGCGGGCCATGAGCCCGTCGCCGGGAACCGCCTCGCCGGGAAACACGCCCCAGATCTCCACGAACAGTCGCCCCGCTCCCCCATGCCGGCGCCAGTCGAGCCGCGCCGGGGTCGAGGCGCACCCGCAGACCGGGCAGCGCCACTCCGATTCCGGGCGCATCCGCCAGTCCGCCAGGGATGCGCGCCACTCCGCCAGCGGCGCCCGGCAGCCGGGGCAGCGGGGCGTCACGGCATTGCCGCCGACCAGCAGCTCCACGCGCCCCGGCGCCCGCCGGATGCGCAGGTGGCAGGGCGGCCCATCGTCCTCCCCGCGCAGCGCCACGGCCGGCGAGCAGCCGAGAAAGGTCACATGCCAGGGCAGATCCCCGCCCGGGGCGATGCGCTCGGCCCCGGCATCGCCGCTGTCCGGATGCACGAGGCCGAAATCCCGCAGGGCGCCCAGCAGCGCATCGGGGGAAAGCGTCGCCGCGTCGGGGTCGGCGGGCGTCAGTATCAGGCAGCTGTGGCTCATGGGATTCCGGTCGATGGGCAACTGGCGGTTGGCAACTGTACCACTATGGCCGTCCCGGCCGGGTGCCGGAACCCCTCCCGGGAATCGCGGTCGAACCGAAGCATCGGGGAGGTTTCCCTCCGAACTGGTAGACTTCACCTTTCTGCGACCCGCCGGGGAGATTCATGCTGCAGCGACTTCAACGCTTCTTCGAGACCCGCGTCATGGAGGACCGGGACGAGCAGGGCCGGCACGGCGGGCACACGCTGCGACTCGCCGCCGCGGTGCTGCTGGTGGAGATGACCCGGGCCGATTTCGAGGTGAGCCCGGAGGAACGGACGGCGGTGCTGGAGGCGCTGCGCCGCGCGTTCGCCCTGCCCGAGGCGGAGCTGAGGGAGCTGCGGCGGCTGGCCGAGGACGAGGCGCGCACGGCCATCTCCCTGCACCCGTTCACCGACCGCATCAACAGCGATTACGACGCGGAGGAGAAGCGCGAGCTCATCCGCCTGCTGTGGCGGGTCGCCTATGCCGACGGCCGGGTGGACAAGTACGAGGACTACCTGGTGCGCAAGGTGGCCGAGCTGCTCTATGTTCCCCACCGGGATTTCATCCGCTGCAAGCACGAGGCCAAGGCCGAAATCGGGGCCTAGCCGCTTCGCGGCGCATCCCCCGCCATTCCGCCGGGCCCGCCCGGGAGAAAGTCGCCGGCGGCGGGGCCGGCCGGGTTTCAGACCGGTTCCGCCACCGTGATGTGTTCCGGCTCCTGCAGCATCGGCTCCACGCAGGCCATCACCCGGCGCCGGGCATCGGAGGCGTACCACGCGTCCCAGTGCTCCAGGGAGCGCCAGTTGGATATCACCACGAAGTGGTTGTCGTCCTCCACATCGCGCAGGATCTCGCCGGACAGGTAGCCGGGGGCGCGCACCGCCTCCTGGATGACCTCCCTGACGACCCGCTCCAGCTCCTCCCGCATTCCCTCCACGAACTGCCGCTCGATGAGTACGCGGATCATGGCCGCCTCCTTCAACAGTGACACGCTTCATCTTTTCCCAAGGGTAGCCCAACGACGCCGCCCCGGGCACGCCGAACCGGCCTGCCGCCCGGGATGAAAGGCGGCTGCGGGGGGGGTAGAATCGACTCAGCAGCGGTTCCGATCCTAACCAGGAAACATCGCCTCCGGCGCGATGCTCTGACCAACGGGTGCCCGATGAGCAGAACCACGGTTTCCGATCCTCCCCGCGTGCCCTGGCATGCGCTCGATGCCGAGGCGGTTTTCGAACAGCTGGGCGCCGGCCCGGAGGGGCTGCCGCTCGACGAGGTCGAGTCGCGCCTCGAACGCCATGGCCTCAACCAGCTGCCGCCCCCGCGCCGGCGCGGCCCCCTGGTCCGGCTTGCCGCCCAGTTCAACAACCTGCTGATCTACGTGCTGCTCGGCGCGGCGCTGGTCACCGCCCTGCTCACCCACTGGGTGGACACCGGGGTCATCCTCGGGGTGGTGGTCATCAACGCCCTGATCGGCTTCATCCAGGAAGGCAAGGCGGAGAAGGCGCTGGACGCCATCCGCGGCCTGCTCTCGCCGCAGGCGACGGTCGTCCGCGCCGGCCGCCGCCAGATTCTGGCCGCCGAGCACCTGGTGCCGGGGGACGTGGTCGTGCTCCAGTCGGGTGACAAGGTCCCGGCCGATCTCCGCCTGTTCCGGGTCCGTGACCTGCGCATCGAGGAGGCCTCGCTCACCGGTGAGTCGGTACCGGTGGAGAAGAACGCCGCCGCGGTGGCGCAGGATGCGCTGCTCGGCGATCGCGGCAGCATGGCCTATGCCAGCACCCTGGTCACCTACGGCCAGGGCGCCGGCGTGGTGGTGGCCACCGGGGCCGGGACCGAAATCGGGCACATCAGCGCCATGCTCGGGCAGGTGCAGACCCTCACCACGCCGCTGCTGAAACAGATCGCCCAGTTCGGCCGCTGGCTCACCGGGGCCATCCTGCTGCTGGGGGGAGTCACGTTCCTGTTCGGCGTGCTGTTGCGCGACTACAGCCCGACCGATATGTTCCTGGCGGCCGTGGGGCTGGTGGTGGCCGCCATCCCGGAGGGCCTGCCGGCCATCATCACCATCACCCTGGCCATCGGCGTCCAGCGGATGGCGCGGCGCAACGGCATCATCCGCCTGCTGCCCGCGGTGGAGACCCTCGGCGCCGTTTCCGTGATCTGCTCGGACAAGACCGGGACGCTGACCCGCAACGAGATGACGGTGCAGGCGGTGGTCACGGCCGGGGCGTCCTACGGGGTGACCGGGGTGGGTTACGATCCCCACGGAACGGTGGTTCTCGATGGCCGTGACCAGGACCCGGCCGGAAATCCGGAGCTGAACGAAATCGCCCGCGCCGCGCTGCTCTGCAACGACGCCCAGGTGCGCGAGCAGGATGGCGCCTGGCAGCTGGACGGCGACCCCACCGAGGGGGCGCTCGTCACCCTGGCGCTGAAGTGCGGGCTGGATGCCGATCATCAGCAGCAGCTGCTGCCGCGGGCGGATACGATACCCTTCGAATCCGAGCACCGGTTCATGGCCACCCTGCATCACGACCATGCCGGCCACGGCTTCGTCTACCTGAAGGGCGCGCCCGAGAAGCTGCTGGAGATGTGCTCCCGCCAGCGCCGCGACGGGGAGGATGTGCCCATCGACCCCGATTACTGGCATGGCCAGGTTCACGAGCTCGGCCGCAACGGCCTGCGCACCCTGGCGCTGGCGTTCCGGCCGACCGGGGATGATCACCGCGCGCTCGATTTCGCCGACGTGGATGGCGGCCTGACGCTGCTCGGCCTGGTGGGCATCATCGATCCGCCCCGGCGGGAGGCCATCGAGGCGGTGGCCCGCTGCCGCTCGGCCGGGATCCGGGTCAAGATGATCACCGGGGATCATGCCGTCACCGCCATGGCCATCGCCGGCCAGATGGGCATCGGCGACGGCTCCGCCGCCCTGACCGGAACCGAGCTCGAGGAACTGGACGACGCGGCCCTGCGCCAGCGGGTCGGCGGCGTGGATGTCTTCGCCCGGACCAGCCCCGAGCACAAGCTGCGGCTGGTCACCGCCCTCCAGGCCGAGGGACAGGTGGTGGCGATGACAGGCGACGGGGTGAACGACGCCCCGGCCCTGAAGCGCAGCAACGTCGGCGTGGCGATGGGCCGGAAGGGAACCGAGGTGGCCAAGGAGGCCGCCGAGATGGTGCTGGCCGACGACAACTTCGCCTCCATCTCCCATGCGGTGGAGGAAGGGCGGACCGTCTACGACAACATCAAGAAATCGATCCTCTTCATCCTGCCCACCAACGGGGCCGAGGCCCTGATTCTGGTGGCCGCGGTGGTGCTGGGACGGGCGCTGCCCATCACCCCGGTGCAGATCCTGTGGGTGAACATGATTACCGCGGTGACCCTCGCGCTGTCGCTCGCCTTCGAGCCGCCGGAGCGCAATGTCATGGGCCGTCCGCCGCGCCGCGCCGATGAGCCGATCCTGTCCGGGTTCCTGATCTGGCGCATCGTCTTCGTCTCCATCATCGCCGTGATCGGCAGCTTCGGCCTGTTCATCTACGAGCGCCAGGCGGGCATGGACGTGGAATACGCGCGCACCGTCGCCGTCAACACCCTGGTGATGTTCGAGGCCTTCTACCTCCTCAACACCCGCTACATCGAACGTTCGGTGCTGTCCCGGGAGGGGCTGCTGGGCAACCCCTACGTGCTCTACGCCATCGTGGTGGTGGTCCTGTTTCAGCTTCTCTATACCTACCTGCCCTGGATGCAGCTGCTGTTCCAGTCCCGATCGCTGGACGGCATGACCTGGCTGCGCATCGTCCCGGTGGCCGCCTCGGTGTTCGTCCTGGTGGAGATGGAGAAGGCGCTGTACCCGCGCCTGCGCCGCCGCGCGCCATCCTGACTACGGAGATTTCGACATGGATATCCAGTTCCTCGGCGCCGCGGACGAAGTCACCGGCTCCTGCCATCTGCTGCGCGTGAACGGCCGCCGCATCCTGCTCGACTGCGGCCTGATCCAGGGCACCCGCCAGGCGGAAGCCCGCAATGCCCAGCCGTTTCCCTTCAAGGCCGGAGAGATCGACGCGGTGATACTCAGCCACGCCCACATCGATCACTCCGGCCGCCTGCCGCTCCTCTACAAGTCCGGATTCCGCGGACCGGTCTACACCCACGGAGCGACCCGCGATCTCTGCTCCATCATGCTGCGCGACTCGGCCTACCTCATGGAGAAGGATGCCGAGTGGGACAACCGCAAGCGCCAGCGCAAGGGGCTGGAGATGGTCCAGCCGCTCTACACCCGGCGCGACGCCGAGCGGATCGTGGCGCTGTTCTCGCCGCTGGAGTACGACCGCGAGATCGAGGTGGTGCCGGGCGTGCGCCTGCGCCTGCGCGATGCCGGACACATCCTGGGCTCGGCCATCGTGGAGCTGTGGCTGGAGGAACAGGACGTGCGGCGCAAGGTGGTCTTCAGCGGCGATCTGGGCCATCGGGGCGCGCCCATACTCCGCGATCCCGTCCTGGTGACCGATGCCGATCTGGTGCTGATGGAAAGCACCTACGGCAATCGCCGGCACCGCAGCTGGGAGGCGACCTGGCAGGAACTCGGGGAGATCCTGGAGAAGACCCGGCGCGACGAGGGCAACATCCTCATACCGGCGTTCGCCGTGGGCCGGACCCAGGAACTGCTCTACCTGTTCGGCCTCAACTACGAACACTGGGGGCTCGACCGCTGGGACGTCTTCCTCGACAGCCCCCTGGCCATCGAGGCCACCGAGATACACGCCCGCCACACCGAGCTCTACGATCGGGAGGCGGCGCGCGAGAATCACATCAACGGCAGCCTGTTCGCCCTCCCCAACCTGCATATCAGCCGGACCGCGGCCCAATCCATGCGCCTCAACCGGATAAGCGCCGGCGCCATCATCATCGCCGGCAGCGGGATGTGCAACGGCGGTCGCATCAAGCACCACCTGAAGCACAACCTGTGGCGCCGCAACTGCCACGTGATCATGATCGGATTCCAGGCGACCGGCACCCTGGGCCGGCAACTCGTCGACGGCGCGACCCACGTCCGCTTGTGGGGGGAGACGATCCGGGTCGGCGCCGAGGTGCATACGGTGGGCGGCCTCTCCGCCCACGCGGATCAGCAGGGACTGCTGGACTGGTACCGCGGATTCCGCGGCCAACCGCCCGTCGCCCTGGTGCACGGCGAGCCCGAGGCGCGGGAACAGCTGGAGGCGCGGCTGGAAGCCGAGTGCGCCGCTGCGCGGGTGATCCGGCCCGAGCCGGGCGAGCGGCTGGATCTGACCCACTTGCCGGCCCGCTGAGAGCGCCGCTTGGCGAATAGTCAAAGACTATCGAAAACAATCTGACGATTCGGACTTTTGCGGAAATGCCCCTGCGAAAAGTCCCATTTTCAGCGCTCATGGAAATGCTTTAGTGTGCTCAGGTGTGGGAAGCCGGCCCGGCAGTCCGCCGAAGACGGAAACCGGAGCGGCTATACCGAAGTACGGGACCATTTCCTGGATGGGATGTATGTTTCGATACGCAGCAGCCCTGCTGATTGCAGTGTGGTGTTCCCCGGGGGCGGCCTTCACCGCGCCCGATTATTCCTCCGCCCGGCAGGCTTTTCTCGAGGCCCGCGCCGCGCTGGACGCCGGTGACCGGCCGCGGTTCGAGAGCCGGCTGCAGGCCCTGCGCGACTACCCGCTCTACCCCTACCTGCTCTACTGGGATCTCCGCGCGCGCCTGGAGACGGTGAAACCGGCCGAGATCACGGAGTTCCTCGACCGCCATGGCGAGCTGCCGCCGGCCCGGTGGCTGCTGGAGGCCTGGCTGGACAAGCTGGCGGATCGGGGCGACTGGAGCGCCTACCTGGCCTTCCACCGGCCCGGTCTCGGCACCAGCCAATCCTGCCAGCGTCTCCAGGCGCTGCTGCGGACCGGACGGACGGAAACGGCTTTCGCGGAGGTGGAGGCGCTGTGGCTGTCGGGCCGCTCCCAGCCGAAGGCGTGCGACCCGGTGTTCGATGCCTGGCGCGATGCCGGCCAGCTGTCGCCGGAGCGCGTCTGGGGACGCATCGAGCTGGCCATGGAAGAGGGCCAGACCGGCCTCGCCCGCTACCTGAAGCGCTATCTGCCCGCCGGAGAGGCGGAGTGGGTGGAGCGCTGGATCGAAATCCACGGGCACCCGCAGAGTGTGCGGGAGAAAATCCCCGCGCTTCGCGCCCATCCACGGGCCGCGCAGATGGTGGTGCATGCCCTGCGCCGCCTGGCGTGGCGCGATCAGGACCTGACCGCGCGGCTGTGGGAGCAGTACCGGGCGGACGGCGGGTTCACCGACGAGCAGGCCGGGCGCGTTGCGGCGCGGCTGGCGCTGGCCATGGCCACGCGCAAACATCCCGATGCCGCAGTCTGGCTGGAGCGGGCCGCCGCCGGCGATCCCGAACTCGCCGGCTGGTGGGTGCTGGATGCGGTGCGCGCGGGCGACTGGGCGCAGAT
>JAQVKR010000085.1 GCA_028694565.1 Gammaproteobacteria bacterium
CCCCCATGCTGGCGGGGCGGCGGGCGGAGTTCGCCGCCGCGCTGCTGATCGCCGCCGGCCTGTTCCAGCTGACCCCCCTGAAGGACTACTGCCTGACCCGCTGCCGGTCGCCCCTGGGCCTGGTGCTGACCGAGTGGCGGCCGGGACCCGCCGGCGCCCTGCGCCTGGGCTGGCTGCACGGCCGCCACTGCGTCGGTTGCTGCTGGGCATTGATGGGGCTCCTGTTCGTGTTCGGCGCCATGAACCTGCTCTGGGTCGCGGCGCTGTCGGTGCTGGTGCTGGCGGAGAAGGTGCTGGTGCGGGGGCCGTGGCCGAGCCGGGTGCTGGGCGGTCTGCTGATTGCCTGGGGGCTGGGTCTGCTGATCCGCGGCGTCTATTGAAGCGCCTCCGGCGACCCGGTAAGTTGGTCGCCATGAACGGCGAAACCGAACTGGAGTCCCTGGCCCGGCGGGTGGGGGAGGCGCTGCTGGAACGGCGGCTGATGCTGGCCACCGCCGAGTCCTGCACCGGCGGCTGGGTGGCCCAGGCCGTGACCGCCGTCGACGGCAGCTCGCAGTGGTTCGAGCGCGGTTTCGTCACCTACAGCAACGCGGCCAAGCAGGAGCTGCTGTGGGTGCGGGCGGAGACGCTGGAAGCCCACGGCGCCGTGAGCGAGGCCACCGTGCTGGAGATGGCCACCGGCGCCCTGGCCCACAGCCGGGCCCGGGTGGCGCTCTCCGTCAGCGGGGTGGCCGGTCCCACGGGCGGCACGCCGGAAAAGCCGGTGGGGACGGTCTGGCACGGCTGGGCGCTGGCGGGGCTGCCGCCCCGGGCGCGCCTGTGCCACTACGACGGTGACCGCGCGTCCGTGCGCGAGCAGGCGGTGATCACCGCCCTGGCGGGGGTGCTCGAGCTGCTGGAGGCACCGGCGGACTGACGCCATGCCGCCCGAGCCTCCCGCCCGCGAACGCCTCTTCTTCGCCCTCTGGCCCGGGCCGGCGGTGCGCGCGGCCCTGGCCCGGCGGGCGCGGGAGGCCTGCGCCGGCCTGCGGGGGCGGCCGACTCCCGCGGACAACCTCCACGTGACCCTGGCGTTCCTGGGCTACCTGGACGCCGACACGCGCGGCTGCGTCGAGGCGGTGGCGGGGCGCCTGCCGTTCGAGTCCTTCGACCTGATCCTCGACCGCCTCGAGTACGTCCCCCGCAACCGCATCCTCTGGCTCGGCGCCGGGGAGCTGCCCATGCCCCTGGCGCGGCTGGCCGGCGGGCTGAGCGCCGGCCTGCGCGAGTGCGGCCACGAACCGGAACGGCGGCCCTTCCGCGCCCACGTCACCCTCATGCGCAAGCTCGACCGGCCGCCCCGGCGCCTGGCGCCGGAGCCGCTCGCCTGGCATGTGGACGGCTTCGCCCTGGTCCGCTCCCGTCTCGACCCGGAGGGGGCCCGCTACGAGGTGGTGGCGCGCTGGCCGGCCGGGTAGCCCGCTGACCGGCAATTCCGCTTTTCACCCCCCTTTCCAAACGGCAGACGGGCAAGGGCAGGGCTAGGAGCCCGTTTCCAGGTATGGGATAATTTTCGTTTGGATTTCAGCCGGGCCCCCCGGGGCCCGGCCCGGACGCCGATCACAGGAGCGACGATGGACGACAACAAGCGGAAGGCCCTCAGCGCGGCCCTGAGCCAGATTGAACGCCAGTTCGGCAAGGGCTCGGTCATGCGCATGGGCGATGGCAGCGCGGTGCGCGACATCTCGGTCATCTCCACCGGTTCCCTGGGGCTGGACATCGCGCTCGGCGTGGGCGGGGTGCCCCGCGGCCGGGTGGTGGAGGTCTACGGCCCGGAGTCCTCGGGCAAGACCACCCTGACCCTGCAGGTGGTGGCCGAGGCGCAGAAGCTCGGCGGCACCGCCGCGTTCATCGACGCCGAGCACGCCCTGGACCCCGGCTACGCCGAGAAGCTCGGCGTCAACGTGGACGATCTGCTGGTCTCCCAGCCCGACACCGGCGAGCAGGCGCTGGAAATCGCCGACATGCTGGTGCGCTCCGGGGCGGTGGACGTGGTGGTGGTGGACTCGGTGGCGGCGCTCACGCCGAAGGCCGAGATCGAGGGCGAGATGGGCGACTCCCACGTGGGCCTGCAGGCACGGCTCATGTCCCAGGCCCTGCGCAAGCTCACCGCCAACATCAAGCGCTCCAACACCCTGGTGATCTTCATCAACCAGATCCGCATGAAGATCGGGGTGATGTTCGGCAACCCCGAGACCACCACCGGCGGCAACGCGCTCAAGTTCTACTCCTCGGTGCGCCTGGACATCCGCCGCATCGGCGCCATCAAGAAGGGCGACGAGGTGGTGGGCAACGAAACCCGCGTGAAGGTGGTGAAGAACAAGGTGGCCCCGCCCTTCCGGCAGGCGGAGTTCGACATCCTCTACGGCGAGGGCATCTCCCGCGAGGGCGAGATCATCGATCTCGGCGTGAAGGAGGGCATCGTGGAGAAGTCCGGGGCCTGGTACAGCTACGGCAAGGACCGCATCGGCCAGGGCAAGGACAACGTGCGCCAGTTCCTGAAGGAGCACCCGGACATGGCCGCCGAGATCGAGGCCAGGATCCGGGCCCGCCTGCTGCCCGCCACCGCGCCGGCCGCCGAGGCCGCCGCGGCCGAGGCCGAGGCCTGAGCGAGCAGGCCGATGTCCGGGCCGCGGCGCTCAAGCGCCTGGCCCGGCGCGAATATGCCCGCGGCGAGCTGCGGGCGCGGCTGCTCCACGGGGGGCTCCCAGCCGCGGCGGTGGACGCCGAGCTGGACGCCCTGGTCCGGGAGGGGCTGCTGAGCGACGAGCGCTTCTGCGAGGTGTTCATCCGCACCCGCGCCGGCAACGGCTACGGGCCGCTGCGCATCCGCCAGGAGCTGGGCCAGCGCGGCGTCGACGAGGCGCTGGCCGGCCAGGCGCTCGCGGCGGCGGAGGCCGACTGGGCCGCGCTCGCCGCGGAGGTGCGTCACCGCCGCTTCGGGGAGCGGCTTCCCCGCGGCTATCCGGAGTGGGCGAAGCAGGCGCGCTTTCTCCAGTACCGGGGCTTCGGCAGCGAGACGATTCGCGCCGCCCTGGGCGGCGGCGCCGACGACTAGGCGCCGGCGCCGCACGACAAGAACATCCATAAAGCAAGACCAAGACCGAGGCGGTCCGATGACGACGAGCAGTGCAGCACTGAGACAGGCCTTCCTGGAGTACTTCCAGCGCCAGGGCCACACCGTGGTGGCCAGCAGTCCGCTGGTGCCCGGCAACGACCCCACCCTGCTGTTCACCAACGCGGGAATGGTGCAGTTCAAGGACGTGTTCCTCGGCCGCGAGCAGCGCCCCTACAGCCGCGCCGCCACCTCCCAGCGCTGCGTCCGGGCCGGCGGCAAGCACAACGACCTCGAGAACGTGGGCTACACCGCCCGCCACCACATCTTCTTCGAGATGCTGGGCAACTTCAGCTTCGGCGACTACTTCAAGCGCGAGGCCATCGGCTTCGCCTGGGAGTTCCTCACCGGGGTGCTCGCCCTGCCAGCCGAGCGGCTGTGGGTGACCGTCTACCAGGACGACGAGGAGGCCGCGGACATCTGGCTCCGCGAGATCGGCGTCGATCCGGCCCGCTTCACCCGCATCGGCGACAAGCCCGGCGGGAAGCAGTACGAGAGCGACAACTTCTGGTCCATGGGCGATACCGGCCCCTGCGGCCCCTGCTCGGAGATCTTCTACGACCACGGCCCGGAGGTGGCGGGCGGCCCCCCCGGCAGCCCCGACGAGGACGGCGATCGCTACATCGAGATCTGGAACCTCGTGTTCATGCAGTACGACCGCGCCGCCGACGGCACCCTCAATCCCCTGCCCAAGCCCTCGGTGGACACCGGCATGGGGCTGGAGCGGCTGGCGGCGGTGATGCAGGGGGTGCACAGCAACTACGGGATCGATCTCTTCCACCACCTCATCGAGGCGGCGGCGGCGCTGGCGGGTCTCGACAGCACGGCCAACGTCTCCCTGCGGGTCATCGCCGACCACATCCGCTCCTGCAGCTTCCTGGTGACCGACGGCGTGCTGCCCTCCAACGAGGGGCGCGGCTACGTCCTCCGCCGCATCATCCGCCGGGCCATCCGCCACGGCCACAAGCTGGGCCTGCGCGAGCCCTTCTTCCACAAGCTGGTGGCCCCGCTGGTGGCGGAGATGGGCGCGGCCTACCCGGAGCTGGCCGCGGCCCAGGCCCAGGTGGAGCGGGTGCTCGCCCGCGAGGAGGAGCGCTTCGCCGAAACCCTCGACCAGGGCCTGCGCATCTACGAGGAGAAGACCGCCGGCCTCGACCGGGGCGGGGTGATCCCGGGCGATGTCCTGTTCCTGCTCTACGACACCTACGGCTTCCCGGTGGACCTCACCGCCGACATCGCCCGCGAGCGGGGCCTGGGCGTGGACATGGCCGGCTTCGAGCGCGAGATGGAGGGCCAGCGGGAGCGGGCCCGCGCCGCCAGCCAGTTCAAGTCTGTGGAGATGGGAGGCATCACCGCGGAGGGGAGCACCGCCTTCACGGGCTACGAGCGACTAGTGGATCAAGGTCAAGTGCTGCAGATGACGAGCAGCGAGGATCTCGCCCCGGCGTCGGCGCTCGCGGCCGGGGACAGTGGGAGTGTGGTTCTCGATCAGACCCCTTTCTACGCAGAGTCGGGTGGCCAGGTGGGCGACCACGGCCGCCTGCTGGGCAGGGGTGTGGAGTTCGTGGTGGAAGATACCCTCAAGGTGGGACAGGTCTTCGTCCACAAGGGGCGGGTGGTCTCCGGTGCCCTCCATGTGGGCGATGCGGTGCGCGCTGAGGTGAACGAGGCCGAGCGCGGCGCCACCGCCTGCAACCACTCGGCCACCCACCTGCTGCACGCGGCGCTGCGCTGGGTGCTGGGCGGGCACGTGACCCAGAAGGGCTCG
The DNA here is from genome assembly GCA_028694565.1 of Gammaproteobacteria bacterium. Lineage (GTDB taxonomy): Bacteria > Pseudomonadota > Gammaproteobacteria > DSM-26407 > DSM-26407 > Thioalbus. Next base: position 4,923 of record JAQVKR010000085.1, read on the forward strand.
CTGGTGGAGCCCGGCCGGCTGCGCTTCGACTTCTCCCACTTCGAGCCCATGACCGCCGCGGAGCTGCGCGAGGTGGAGCGGCTGGTGAATGATCAGATCCGCGCCAACCTGCCGGTGCAGGCCGACGAGATGACCTATGACGAGGCTATCGAGCGCGGCGCCATGGCGCTGTTCGGCGAGAAGTACGGCGATCGGGTGCGGGTGCTCAGCATGGGCGAGTTCTCCACCGAGCTGTGCGGCGGCATCCACGTGCGCCGCACCGGCGACATCGGCCTGTTCAAGATCGTGGCCGAGGCGGGCGTGGCTGCCGGCGTGCGCCGCATCGAGGCGGTGACCGGCGCCGGCGCCCTGGAGTGGGTGGAGGGCATGCAGGCCCAGCTGGAGCACATCGGCGCGCTGTTCAAGGGCGGACGCGAACAGCTCGACGTGCGCGTGGCCCAGGCCCTGGAGCGCAGCCGGGCCCTGGAGAAGGAGCTGGAACGGCTGAAGGGCCGGCTCGCCAGCGCCGCCGGCTCAGATCTGGCCGGACAGGCGCAGGAGATCGGCGGGGTGAAGGTGCTGGCCGCGCGGCTGGACGGGGCCGATCCCAAGTCCCTGCGCGAGACCCTGGATCAGCTGAAGAACAAGATGGGCACCGCCGCCATCGTGCTCGCCACCGTGAGCGAGGGCAAGGTGACCCTGGTGGCCGGCGTCACCAAGGACGCCACCGGTCGCCTCAAGGCCGGCGAGCTGGTCAACGTGGTGGCCAGCCGCGTGGGCGGGCGCGGCGGCGGCCGGCCCGACATGGCCCAGGCGGGCGGCACCCAGCCGGAGAACCTGGACGGGGCGCTGGCGGACGTGCCGGGCTGGGTGGCGGAGCAGCTGGGCGCCTGATGTTTAGATTTCCGGTGGATAAACCTATAAAATAACGCGTTTTTATCGCCCAAGAGGCAGTACATGGCACTTATTGTTCAGAAGTACGGCGGTACCTCGGTGGGCACCATCGAGCGCATCGAGAACGTGGCCGAGAAGGTCGGCAGGGCCCGGGATGCGGGCAACAGCGTGGTGGTGGTGGTCTCCGCCATGAGCGGGGAGACCAACCGCCTGCTCGAGCTGGCCCGCGGGATCGACCAGAACCCCACCCAGCGCGAAATGGATGTGCTGGTCTCGACCGGCGAGCAGGTGACCATCGCGCTGCTCAGCATGGCGCTGACCAAGCGCGGCTGCCCGGCCCGCTCCTACACCGGCGGCCAGGTGAAGATCCTGACCGACAGCGCCCACACCAAGGCGCGCATCCTCGACATCGAGACCGAGCGCATGCGCGCCGACCTCGACGCCGGCCGCGTCCTGGTGGTGGCCGGCTTCCAGGGGGTGGACGAGGGCGGCAACATCACCACGCTCGGCCGCGGCGGCTCCGACACCACCGCCGTGGCCCTGGCCGCGGCGCTGAAGGCCGACGAGTGCCAGATCTACACCGACGTGGACGGCGTCTACACCACCGACCCGCGGGTGGTCCCCGATGCCCGGCGGCTCGATCGCATCACCTTCGAGGAGATGCTGGAGATGGCGAGCCTCGGCTCCAAGGTGCTGCAGATCCGCTCGGTGGAGTTCGCCGGCAAGTACAACGTCCCCCTGCGCGTGCTGTCGAGCTTCGAAGAGGGCCCCGGCACGCTGATCACCTACGAGGAAGAGGACCAGGCTATGGAACAACCCGAAATCTCCGGCATCGCCTTCAACCGGGACGAGGCGAAGCTGACCATCACCGGCGTGCCTGACCGCCCGGGCGTGGCCTACAAGATCCTGGGCCCCATCGGCGAGAGCAACATCGAGGTGGACATGATCGTCCAGAACGTGGGGGCGGACGAGACCACCGACTTCACCTTCACCGTCCACCGCAACGACTATGAAAAGGCGCTCGGGCTGCTGGAGCGGACCGCCGCCGACCTCGGCGCCCGCTCCGTGAGCGGCGACAAGAAGATCGCCAAGATCTCCCTCGTGGGCGTGGGCATGCGCTCCCATGCCGGCATCGCCAGCAGGATGTTCGAGTGCCTGGCGAAGGAGGGCATCAACATCCAGATGATCTCCACCTCGGAGATCAAGATCTCCGTGGTCATCGACGAGAAGTACCTGGAGCTCGGCGTGCGCGCTCTGCACTCGGGCTTCGGACTGGAAGGGGCGCAGGAGGAGACCACCTCCTCCTGACGTCCCGACGCGGGGTCCACCCGGGCGGGTCGGTCGCGCCAAGGTTCAAGGGGAGGCGCGACCGGTCCGGCGGGGAGGGTCCTGAAACAGCCAGGGAAGGACTGTGGCGCTGCCATAACACAAGCGTGGCCGGGTCCCATACAGGGTTGAAACATTATTGTCAAACATTGTCACAGTCGCTTGATATCCAACCCCAACCCGGGAACCCTGAAGCAGCACCGGAATCATAAAACGACGCAATAGGGAAGTGAGGTGATTGACGATGTTAATTCTGACAAGGCGTGTCGGTGAAACCCTGATGATTGGCGACGAAGTCACCGTGACGGTGCTCGGGGTCAAGGGAAACCAGGTGCGGATCGGCGTGAGCGCCCCCAAGGACGTCTCCGTTCATCGCGAGGAGATCTACCAGCGCATCCAGCACGAGAAGGAGGGCGAACCGGATAGCAATACCGGTTGATCCACAGCCCTTTCAGCCCCCCTTGGAAGGCCGATCGTGTTCTACACATCGGCCTTCTTTCATGCTATTCTTCGCGCTCGTTTTTGGAGAGGTGGCCGAGAGGCTGAAGGCGCTCCCCTGCTAAGGGAGTATGGGGTCAAAAGCTCCATCGAGGGTTCGAATCCCTCCCTCTCCGCCAGTCTCCCAGGAGGCAGGCCGCCCGCGAGGCGGTTTTTTTGTGCCTCGAGCAAACCGGGTTCGCCGCCGCCGCGAATGCGATCTCCTGGGCGCGCTTTCCAGGCGGCGGCGCTCCGCTGGCCACCCCCGGCGCTCAGGCCGCGCCCGCCTCCAAATCCAGCGTCACCCGGATCATGCCCGGTTCGTCCGCGACCGCGGATTCCCTGAACCCGAGGATGCCGCACAGCTTGCGCATCTGCCGGTTCTCCTGCAGCACATCGCCGAAGATCTCCCGGATGCCGCGCCGGCGCGCGTAGTCGATGATGCGCTTCATCAGGAAGATGCCCAGGCCCATGGCGGTCATGTCGTGGCGGACGATGATGGCGTACTCGGCACGCTCGTTCTCCGTGTCGGCGATGATGTTCGCCACGCCGTAGATCTCGGTCTTCCCGGGAATGCCGCTCTCGGTGAGGATGAGCCCCATCTCGCGATCGTAGTCGATCTGGGTGAAGCGGACCGCCGCCACGTGGGAGAGGGTCTTCATCGAAACGAAGAAGCGCAGGCGGACCTCCTCCGGGGTGAGCTTGCTGAAGGTGGCCTGCAGCGAGGGTTCATCCTCCGGGCGGATGGGGCGCAGCAGGAGCGTGCGCCCGTCGCCGAGGGGGATCTCCTCCTCCAGCTCCTTGGGGTAGGGGCGGATCGCGAGGCGCTGGCCCGCCGGTCCCGCGGCCGCCCCCACCCGCATGCGCGCGTCCAGCGCGATGACCCCGTATTCGTCGGCCAGCAGAGGGTTGATGTCCAGTTCCCTGAGCTCGGGGAGGTCGATGGTCAGCTGCGCCACCTTGAGCAGGGTGAGCGCGATAGCCTCGAGGTTGGCGGGCGGCAGGTCCCGGTAGCCCTGCAGCTGGCCGTGGATGCGGGTGCGCGACATGACCTCGTGGGCCAGCCGCATGTTGAGCGGCGGCAGGGCCAGCGCCTGGTCCTTCAGCACTTCAACGGCGGTGCCGCCCTGGCCGAAGAGGAGGGTGGGGCCGAACTGGGGATC
>JAQVKR010000086.1 GCA_028694565.1 Gammaproteobacteria bacterium
GACGATACCGCGCCGGGCATAGTGCATCTGGGTGACATTGCGGCCCGGCAGGCCCCGGCGCGGCGCCCGCCGGTGCTCGAAGCGCAGCCCCGCGAGCGCCGGATCCGCGGCGCGCTGGCGACCGTACTCGGAGGTGACCCCCTCGAGCTGCTCGGTGTCGCCACGCTCCTCCACCCAGCCGCGGCGGATTTCGGGCAGCCCCAGGCGCAGGTCGATGCGCTGCTGCGGGTCGGTGTAGGGCCCGGAGGTGTCGTAGACGGTGACGGGGGGGTTGGGCTCGGCCCCGAAGCTCGCGTGGGTGTCCTCGAGCCGTATCTCCCGCATCGGCACCCGGACGTCGGGGCGCGAGCCGGTGACATAGATCCGGGTGGAGTTGGGATAGGCGGGAATGGCGGCGTCGTCGACCTGGACGGACTCCGGATGGATGCGGTCTTGCGTCACACTCATCGCGTATGAATACCCTGCAGAAGAACCAAACCGGCGGCGGGAGGAGCGCCCGGACCGGGTGCCGCAGACGGCGGCTGGACGATACGGTCGGCCGCACCGCCCGGCGGGGCGGGACGCTGAACGCGCCACTCCCCGGCGCCCGGGAATACCCGTGGCGGCGGCAGCGGCGTTCGGCGCTGCCGCCCGTGGCGGCGCGGTGTCATGAAACTATACGGGAGAGCCGGGAGTGGCGCAAATAAGCCTAGCAATACCCTAGGTAATTCCCCGCCGCCCGCCGCGTGAGCGCCGGCGCGCGTGCCGGCAGCGGCCACGGCGCGGCCCGGCCGGCCATCCGCCGGGGACCGATCCGCCGCGCCGATGCTGGCATTGTCCGGCCCAGGGGAGCTAAACTGCGGCTGACCGCCCGGTCGGTCTTGCCTGGCCGGGACAAACTTCTTACCCTTTACTACCGGCCGGCGAAGCGCGACCCGATGCCGTTTGCGGCCCCGGCCGGCGCATGGGCCGCAGGAACCGGCACCGCCCCACGGGGACGGCATTCCCGGCCCCCAGGAACGGAACCGATGTGACGCCGGATACTCCACAGGATACAGCGGGTCGGCACCCGCGCGGAGATTGAGCCGGCAGTTCCTTGCCCCCCGACAACGAAGGTAGAGACACGATGGATATGGAGCGCGCCCGTTTCAACATGGTGGAGCAGCAGGTACGTCCCTGGGAGGTACTGGACCAGCGGGTGCTGGACCTGCTCGGCAGCGTCCCCCGGGAGGCTTTCGTGCCGGCCGCCTACCGGGCGCTGGCGTTCGCCGACCTGGAGCTTCCCATCGGCCACGATCAGGTCATGCTGCCGCCCCGCACCCAGGCCCGCGCCCTGCAGAGCCTGGACATCCGCGCGGCGGACCGGGTGCTGGAGGTGGGCACCGGCAGCGGCTACCTGACCGCCCTGCTCGCCCGGCTGGCCCACCATGTCTACAGCGTGGAAATCATCCCGGAGCTGGCCGGGCTGGCCAGCCGCAACCTGGCCGCCGCCGGGGTCGCCAATGTCACGGTGGAGACCGGCGACGCCGCCGCCGGCTGGCCGAGCCACGCCCCCTACGACGCCATCCTGGTCGGCGGCGCCATGGCCGCCGTGCCCGACAGCCTGCGCGAGCAGCTGCGCCCCGGAGGCCGGATGTTCGTGGTGGTGGGAGTCGAACCGGTCATGGAAGCCCGCCTCATCACCCGGGCGGGCGAGAACCAGTGGACCGACGAGGTGCTGTTCGAGACCCTCATACCGCCGCTGGCGAATGCCCCCGAGCCGTCCCGTTTCGTCTTCTGAGACGCGGGGCCGACCCCGCTTGCGCATCGAACCCGGCCATGCCGGGAAAGGATTATGGACGCCATGAAAATCCGCACCCTTGCCTTCGCCACCGGACTTGCACTGGGCCTGGCCCTGCACTCCGCCGCCGCCAGCGACCTGCTGGAGGTCTACCAGCTGGCGCTGGAGAACGACCCGGGCCTCAAGGCCGCCGAGGCCCAGCGACTGGCCTCCCGCGAGGGCATCCCCCAGAGCCGGGCCCTGCTGCTGCCCAAGATCGACCTGGGCGCCGAGATCGCGGCGAACCGCCTCGACACCGACAACGGCAACGACGACTACATCGATCGGGGCTACAGCCTCAGCCTGAGCCAGGTGGTCTACAACCGCGGCCTGCTGGTCGCCCGCGGCCAGGCCGACGAGCGGGCCAACCAGGCGGATGCCACCTACGAGGCGGCGGTCCAGGCCCTGGTCCTGGACGTGGCCGGCCGCTATTTCGACGTGCTGGCGGCCATCGACGATCTCGGCTTCGCCCGCGCCGAGAAAGCCGCCATCGCCCGCCAGCTGGAACAGACCAAGCAGCGCTTCGAGGTCGGCCTCATCGCCATCACCGACGTGCACGAGGCCCAGGCCCGCTACGACCTGTCCGTGTCCCAGGAGATCGCCGCCCAGAACCGCCTCGACAGCAGCCAGGAGGCCCTGCGCGAGCTCACCAGCATCCTGCCCGAGAAGCTCTCCCCGCTGGGCGAGTCGCTGCCCCTCATCCGGCCCGAGCCCGAGGACATGGAGGCCTGGGTCGCCGCCGCCGAGCAGCAGAACCTGCAACTGCTGGCCTCCCGCTACGGCCTGAACGTCGCCCGCGAGGAGATCAAGCGCCAGTCCGCCGGACACTACCCCAGCCTGGCCCTGGTGGGCAGCCACAGCTACAGCGACAGCGAAGCCTCCGGCACCAGCGGCGGGGAGAGGGATCTCAGCACCATCGGCCTGCAGCTCAGCGTGCCCCTCTACCAGGGCGGCCTGGTGACCTCCAGCACCCGCCAGGCCCAGTACCAGTACCAGCAGGCCAGCGAGACCCTCGAGCAGTCGCGGCGCAACACCCTGCGCCAGACCCGCGACGCCTATCGCGGCGTCATCGCCGGCATCAGCCAGGTGAAGGCGCTGGAGCAGGCGGTCATCTCCAACCAGAGCGCGCTGGAGGCCACCCAGGCCGGATTCGAGGTGGGCACCCGCACCATCGTCGACGTGCTAGACGCCCAGCGGGCCCTCTACGGCGCCCAGCGCGACTACTCCCAGGCCCGCTACAGCTACCTGGTATCGACCCTGTCCCTGAAGCAGGCGGCCGGCTCCCTGGGCGTGGAGGACATCAAGCTGGTCAACGGCTGGCTGACGCACTGAGGACCGCCGGTCACCGCCCATGTCCGAGCCGACCCTGAACAGCCAGACGGATCCCCTCGTCTTCCTGCGCCAGACCCACCGGGCATTGCTGGAACGCTGCGCCGAGCTCGAGGCCCTCGTGACCGGGGAGGGCCCGGATCCCGGCGCGGCCCGCGCGCTGGGCCGGCAGCTCGGGGCACTGCTGGATCAGCACCTGCGGGACGAGGAGACCGAGCTGTTCGCCCGGCTGGTGCGGGTGTCGCTGAAGCTGGCGGACCAGATCCATGTCCTGCGCCAGGAACATGAGCGACTGCGCGCGGCCTGGGCGAACCTGCTGCCGCTGCTGGCCAATCCCGCCGGCGCGGCGCAGGGCGCCGCGGGTCTCGCGGAGCAGGCCGCGGCCTTTCTCCAGCTCAAGCGCGGCCACGCCGCCCGGGAGGAGCAGTTGCTGAACCAGGCCCAGCACCTGCTCAGCGACGCCGCGCTGCGGGAGATGCGCAACGCCATGCTGGAGCGCCGCGGCCGGCACGCCTGAGCCCCGGCCCGCCGGACTCCCGCCCCCCTATTCCAATCCTCCGCGATGGCTCATCGGGCGTTGCCGCCGGCGGCACCGTCGAGGCAGCCGAGGATGAGCTGCAGCTGGGCGTCCACCGCGCCGCGGTTGTCCGCCACCACGCCACGGGCCCGCTCGCCGGCCGCGTGGCGCCCGTTGGCGTCCCGCAGCCAGCCGCTCACCACCCCGGCCAGGGCCGCGGCATCGCGGACCTGGCGCGCAGCGCCCGCCTCCAGCAGCAGCAGGCTGATGCGCTCGAAGTTGAACACATGGGGGCCGAACACCACCGGGATGCCCCGCGCCGCCGGCTCGAGCATGTTGTGCCCGCCCACCGCCACCAGGCTGCCGCCGACGAAGGCCACGTCCGAGGCGGCGTAGAGCAGGTTGAGCTCGCCCATGGTGTCGCCCAGGTAGATCTCCACATCCGGCTCCACGGGCTCGCCCAGGCTGCGCCGGGCGCTCGCCAGGCCGAGCCGCTCGCACAGGGCGGCGACGCGGTCGAAACGCTCCGGGTGCCGGGGCACCAGGACCAGCAGCGCCCGCGGCACCTCGGCATGCACGGCGCGGGCGGCCTCCAGGACCAGGGCATCCTCGCCCTCGTGGGTGCTGGCGGCAATCCACACCGGCCGCTCCACCCCCCACTCGCGCCGCAGCGCCTCACCCGCCTCCAGCAGGCTGGCCGGGAGCCGCACGTCGAACTTGACGCTGCCGGTGACCTTCACCCGCGCCGGGTCGGCGCCCAGGGCGACGAAGCGCGCGGCGTCGGCCGGCGCCTGGGCGGCGATCCAGGCGACCTCCCCGAGCAGGGTCCGGGTGAGCGGGCCCAGCCGCCGGTAGCCGGCGGCCGAGCGGGCCGAGAGCCGGGCATTGGCCACCATCAGGGGAATACCGCGATCGTGGCAGATGCGGGTGAGGTTGGGCCACAGCTCCGTTTCCATCACCACCACCGCCCGCGGCCGGGCGGCATCGAGGAAGCGGCGGACCGCGAAGGGCAGGTCATAGGGGGCGTAGGCATGCCAGACCGACTCGCCGAACAGGCGCCGGACCTGCTCCGAGCCGGTGGGCGTGGCGGTGGTGACCAGCAGCGGCGTGCCGGGGCTCACCAGCCGCAGCCGCTCGATGAGCAGGGCCGCGGCCTGCACCTCGCCCACCGACACGGCGTGGATCCACAGCCCACCCGGCGGCGGATCCGCGGCCGGGGCGCCGAAGCGCTCACCCAGGCGCGACCAGTAGCCGGGCGCGCGGAAGCCGCGCCACAGCAGCCGCAGGAGCACCAGCGGCGCGAGCAGGTAGAGCAGCAGCGTGTAGAGTCGCAGCAGCACGTCAGGCCGCGGGGGCAACACCACCCGGAGCGGCGTTGAGCCGGTCGAGGTACTCCCGCACGCCCTCCTCGACCGTCCGGAACGGGGCCCCGTAGCCGGCTTCGCGCAGGGCCGAGATATCCGCCTCGGTAAAGCTCTGGTAGCGCCCGCGCAGGTGCTCCGGGAAGGGGATGTACTCGATCTCGCCGCGGCCGTGCCAGGCGATCACCGCCCGCGCCACGTCGTTGAAGGACTGGGAGCGCCCCGTGCCGAGGTTGAAGATCCCGGAGGCCTCCGGATGCTCCAGGAACCAGAGGTTCACCGCCACCGCGTCGCCCACGTAGACGAAGTCGCGGCGCTGCTCGCCGTCGGCGTAGCCGTCGCAGCCCTCGAACAGGCGCACCCGGCCCTGCTCGCGGATCTGGTCGTTGAAGTGGTAGGCGACGCTCGCCATGGTCCCCTTGTGCTGCTCGCGGGGACCGTAGACGTTGAAGTAGCGGAACCCGGCCACCGGGCTGCGGACGCCGGGCAGCAGGCGCCGCACGTACTGGTCGAACAGGAACTTGGAGTAGCCGTAGACGTTGAGCGGCTCCTCGTGGTCGCGCTGCTCGCGGAACACCCGGCCGCCGCCGTAGACCGAGGCGCTGGAGGCGTAGTAGTAGGGCACGCGCCGCTCGAGGCACCAGTGCAGCAGCGCCTTGGAGTAGTCGTAGTTGTTGCCCATCATGTAGCGGCCGTCCCACTCGGTGGTGGAGGAGCAGGCGCCCTCGTGGAACAGGCCCTCCACCCGCCGGCCGAAGTCCCCGCCCGCTTCGATGCGCGCCAGGAACGCCTCCTTGTCCATGTAGTCGGCGATCTCGCAGTCGGCCAGGTTCTTGAACTTGACCCCGTTGGCGAGGTTGTCCACCACCAGGATGTCGTCGACCCCCCGATCGTTGAGGGCCTTGACGATGTTGCTGCCGATGAAGCCGGCGCCGCCGGTGACGATGATCACTGCTCGTTGTCTCCCTGGCTCGCGCCCCCCGGGGCGCGGATGGAATGGATGATGTCGGTGGTGGAGCAGCCGGGCAGGAAGGGCAGGATGGTCACCCGCCCGCCGGCGCTCTCCACGCACTCGCGCCCGGCCACCTGGTCGGGCCGGTAGTCCCCGCCCTTGACCAGCACGTGCGGGCGCAGGGCGCAGATGAGCCGCTCGGGGGTGTCCTCGGCGAAGGGCACCACCCAGTCCACCGCCGCCAGCGCCGCCAGCACCGCCATGCGCCGCTCCGCCGGGTTCACCGGACGTCCCTCGCCCTTCAGCCGCCGCACGGAGCCGTCGTCGTTCACCGCCACGACGAGCCGGTCGCCCAGGGCCCGCGCCTGCTCCAGGTAGGCCACGTGGCCGGCGTGCAGGATGTCGAAGCAGCCGTTGGTCATCACCACCCGCTCGCCGGCGGCGCGCGCCGCCTCCATGGCGATGGCCAGCTGCGCCTCGCTCATCACCCCGCGCCCCGGCTCCCACTGCGCCTCCAGCGCGTAGACCAGCTCCGGCACGCTCACCGTGGCAGTGCCGAGCTTGCCCACCACGATCCCCGCGGCCAGGTTCGCCAGCGCCACCGCCGCCGGCAGGTCCTCGCCCTCCGCCAGCGCGGCGGCCACCGTGGAGACCACCGTGTCGCCGGCGCCGGTCACGTCGTAGACCTCCCGCGCCCGGGCCGGCAGGTGCAGCTCGGGCTCGTCCCGGCGCAGCAGCGTCATGCCGTGCTCGCCGCGGGTGACCAGCAGCGCCGCCAGGTCGTGGGCCCGCATCAGGTTGGCGCCCCGCTCCACCAGCGCCCGCTCGTCGGGGCAGTGGCCCACCACCGCCTCGAATTCCTTCAGGTTCGGGGTGACCAGGGTGGCGCCGCGGTAGAGGCCGAAATCCAGGCTCTTGGGATCCACCAGCACCGGCCGCCCGGCCGCGCGGGCGGCGTCGATGAGCTCGCGGCCGCCGGCCAGCGCCCCCTTGCCGTAGTCGGACAGGATCACCGCGCCCGCCGCCGGCAGCTCCGCGGCGAACGCCCGCAGCAGCGCCGCGGCGTCGAAGCCCGGGAAGCCCTGCTCGAAATCGAGCCGGATGAGCTGCTGGTGGCGGGAGAGCACCCGCAGCTTGGTGACCGTGGGCACGCCCGCCACCCGCTGGAAGCGGCAGGTCACGCCCGCGCCGGTGAGCCGGGCCTGCAGGGTGTCGGCGGCGGCATCGTCGCCGGTGGCTCCCAGCAGGGTGGCGCCGGCGCCCAGCGCGGAGACGTTCAGCGCCACGTTGCCCGCGCCCCCGGGGCGGTCCTCCTCGTGCTCCACCCGCACCACCGGTACCGGCGCCTCGGGCGAGATGCGCGCGGCCGGACCCTGCCAGTAGCGATCGAGCATCACGTCGCCCACCACCAGGACGCGGGCGGGCGCGAAATCGGGCACGTTGACCTTCATGGGCGGAATGGATTCCTCGGGCGGGAAAACAGGGCGGAATGATAGCACAGCGGCCCGGGACGAAACGCCGGCCGGCGGCCGCCCGGCGCCGGTTGCCGGCCGCCGCCGCGCCCCCTCCCTTGTCCCCCCACGGGGGTCGGGGGTAAAATCCGGCCTCGTTTACGCCCCTCCGGCTTCACCCCGCGACAGGAAATCGACGCCCTTGTCCCCGCCTGGGAAACCGCCCCGCCTTCTCGAGCCCTCGCCCCAGGGCATGGACAGCAGGACCCTCTACCTGCGGCTGCTGCAGTACGTGCGCCCCTACTGGCGCATCTTCGCCGCCTCGCTGCTCGCCACCGCGGTGCTCGCGGCCACCGAGCCGGCCCTGGCGGCCCTGCTCAAGCCCCTGCTGGACGGCAGCTTCGTGGACAGGGATCCCACCATGATCCGGCTCATGCCGCTGCTGCTGCTGGGGGTCTTCGCCCTGCGCGGCGTATCGGGCTTCGTCAGCGCCGTCGCCCTCAACTGGGTGGCGAACAAGGTGGTGATGGATCTGCGCGGGCTGATGTTCGACCGGCTGCTGAACCTGCCCACCCGCTTCTACGACAACCACCCCACCGGCGTCGTGCTCTCCAAGGTGACCTACAACGTCAACCAGGTCACCGACGCCGCCACCAAGGTGCTGGTGGTACTGGTGCGCGACTCCATCATCATCCTCGGCCTGCTCGGCTGGATGCTCTACCTGAGCTGGCAGCTCTCCCTCATCGCGCTGGTGCTGGCGCCCCTGGTGGCCCTGGCGGTGAAGCTCATCAGCGGGCGGCTGCGGCGCCTCAACCGCGAGCTGCAGCAGAACATGGGCGACATGGCCCACAACCTCGAGGAGATCATCAACGGCCACAAGGTGGTCAAGCTCTTCGGCGGCCAGGCGCCCGAGGCGCGCCGCTTCAACCGGATCAACAACTGGGTGCGCCGCTACACCATGAAGCAGGTGGTGACCTCCGAGACCAACGTCCCGATCATCCAGATGCTCGCGGTGATCGGCCTGGTGGTGATGATCTACTTCGCCGCCCTGGAGTCGGCCGCGGACGCGATCACCATCGGCGGCTTCGTCTCCTTCTTCGGCGCCATGGCGCTGCTGCTGGCGCCCCTCAAGCGCCTGACCAGCATCAACACGCCCCTGCAGCGCGGGCTGGCGGCCGCCGAGAGCGTGTTCGCGCTGGTGGACGAGGAGCCCGAGGCGGACGCCGGCACCCGCAGCCTGGAACGGGTCGAGGGCCGGGTGGAATACCGGGACGTCC
>JAQVKR010000087.1 GCA_028694565.1 Gammaproteobacteria bacterium
GGCAGTACTCCACCGCCGTCGGCAGGGCCTTGCGCCAGCTGCTCTCGTCCTCCAGGTCCACGCACAACAGGATATCCCGGTACATGATTTCCGCATCCGGACCGTTGTTGAGAAAATATCACCTCGAAGGCACGAAGGACACGAAGAAAAGACACAACAAACAGATAACCGCTGATTTGCGTTGATTCCCGTGGTCGATGGCGGGATTGCACACCGGCAATCCCCGTCGCGGTGTTTAGAAAGCAGCTTGCCATCGGCCGCGAACGGGCCACCAGGGAGCGGCGGTGCAACTCGCATCCGAATACGGAAATCAGCGTCAAGCAAAGAAAATCTGCGGTTAAGCGGGCTTTTCTTCGTGTCCTCCGCGCCTTGGTGGTGAAAAGCTTTTCGTGCGTTCTTGGCGAGCGCTTTTCGGCCGGCCTCCCACCTCACTCCGCCGCCGGCACCGGCTGCAGGCGGGCGCGGCGGCTGCGCTGACTGACGATGACCAGCCCCAGCAGGAGTATCGCCGGCAGGTACATGATCTGCCTGGGCGGAATGTCGGCGGGCTCCTGCAGACCCAGCACCTCCCAGTCGAAGTCCACCCGCGCCTCGGCGGCGGGACTGCCGAAGATGACGTTGTCCACGAACACCTGGTCGCCCTCGGTGCGGACCTCGATGCCGGCATGGGCGAGCCGCTCGGCCCCGGCGCCCCCGGGCCCCAGCGGCAGCTGCACCAGCTTGCTGACGAAATCCCCGTCGATGGTCTCGCCGGCCACGCTCAGAAACAGCTTCCCGCCGGCCGGCATCGCCTCGGCGACGGCCTCGATACGGGTGGGTTCGACCTCGATCATCGGCGGGTAGAACATGTCCCACCAGAAGCCGGGGCGGAACAGGGTGAAGGAGATGAGCAGCAGCGCCAGGGTCTCCCACAACCGGTTCTTCACCAGCATGAAGCGCTGGGTGGCGGCGGCGAACACCAGCATGGCCACCACCGCGCTGGCGATGGTCAGCAGCAGGTGGAACCAGCCCCCGATCCCGATCAGCAGCAGTTCGGTGTTGAAGATGAACAGGAACGGCAGGATGGCGGTGCGGATGTCGTAGCTGAAGCCCTGCAGGCCGGTGCGGATGGGATCGCTCTGGGCGATGGCCGAGGCCGCGAACGCCGCCAGGCCCACCGGCGGCGTGTCGTCGGCCAGGATACCGAAGTAGAAGACGAACATGTGCACGGCGATGAGCGGCACCAGCAGCCCGCTTTCCGCGCCCAGGGTCACGATGACCGGCGCCATCAGGGTGGAGACGACGATGTAGTTGGCGGTGGTGGGCAGCCCCATGCCCAGCAGCAGGCTGATGACCGCCGTGAAGAGCAGCATCAGCATGATGTTGCCGCCGGAGATGAACTCCACGAACTCGGTCATGACCAGCCCGATTCCGGTCAGGGTGACCGTGCCCACCACGATGCCCGCCGCCGCGGTCGCCACACCGATGCCGATCATGTTGCGGGCGCCGGTGATGAGTCCCTGCACCAGGTCGTCCACACCCCGCCGGGCCGCGTCCGCCAGCCGGCCGCGGCCACGGAAGAAGGACTGGAGGGGCCGGTGGGTGGCCACGATCAGGATCATGAACAGGGTCGCGTAGAAGGCCGACAGGCCCGGCGAGAAGCGCTCCACGGTCAGGCACCAGACCAGCACCACCACGGGCAGCAGGAAGTAGAGCCCCGACTTCACCGTGGGCCCGGGTTCGGGCAGCTCCAGGATCTCGGCATTGGGATCATCCGCCTCCAGCTCCGGGTACCTGGCGGCATGCCAGACCAGCCCGACGTAGGCGGCCAGCGCCAGCGGGGAGACGATCCAGACCGAGGCCTGGCCGAACAGATCCTTGAGCCAGCCGATGCCGTAGTAGACCACCGCGGTGAGGACCATCAGGCCGATGAACACGCTCAGGAAGCCGAGCAGGCCCTGGACCAGGGTGCGCCGGTGGCGGCGCGGCAATCCCTCCATGCCCGCCTTGAGCGACTCGAGATGGACGATGTAGACCAGGGCAATGTAGGAGATGATGGCCGGCAGGAAGGCGTGCTTGATCACCTCCAGGTAGGAGATGCCCACGTACTCCACCATCAGGAACGCGGCCGCGCCCATGATGGGCGGCGTCAACTGGCCATTGGTGCTGGAGGCCACCTCGACGGCGCCGGCCTTGTAGGCCGGGAATCCCACCCGCTTCATCAGCGGGATGGTGAAGGTGCCGGTGGTGACCACGTTGGCGATGGAGGAGCCGGAGATGAGCCCGGTCATGGCCGAGGAGACCACCGCCGCCTTCGCCGGCCCGCCGCGCAGGTGGCCCAGCAGGGAGAAGGCCACCTTGATGAAGTAGTTGCCGGCGCCGGCCTTCTCCAGCAGGGCGCCGAACAGGACGAACAGGAACACGAAGCTGGTGGACACGCCCAGCGCGACGCCGAACACACCCTCGGTGGTCAGCCACTGGTGGGACATGGCCTTGGCCAGGCTCGCCCCCTTGTGGGCGATCACGTCCGGCATGTAGGGCCCGCCGAAGGTGTAGAGCAGGAACACGCCCGCCACCACCATCAGCGGCGGCCCCAGGGCCCTCCGGGTGGCCTCCAGCAACAGGATCATGCCGCTCACCGCCACCACCAGGTCGAAGGTGGTGGGGGCGCCGGCCCGGTCCGCCAGCTCGCTGTAGAACAGGAATATGTAGCCGGCGCTGAATGCGCCCGCCAGCGCGAACACCCAGTCCTGCACCGGGATCCGGTCGCGCGGGGAGCGCTCCAGGGCCGGGTAGGCGGTGAACGCCAGGAACAGGGCGAAGGCCAGGTGAATGGCCCGCGCCTCCGTATCGTTGAGGACGCCGAGCCTCAGGATGAACGGCAGCGGCGAGGCATACCAGAGCTGGAACAGGGACCAGGTCAGCGGAACGGCGACCAGGAGCCATCCGGCGAAGCCGCCCGGTTGACGTGCGCCGGTATCGGCCTGGGCGACGAGATCCTGGAGCGAATCCTCATCGACAATGGGCTTGCGGGCATTCTCCGCGCTCATTGGCAGTCTCCCCATGGCCGGACTCGGCGGCGGCCGGGCCGATACGGTGGCCGGCCTGCCGCCGCGCGATCAACAGGGCGGGGCCGGCAAGAACGGCAACGGCACCCCCTGCCGCCCGACCTCGCGAGCGATCAGGACCGGCCGGCGGGTGCGGATCCCGCCGGCCGGGTTCGACACGCCGGGTCAGAGCAGCCCGACTTCCCTGTAGTACTTCTCGGCACCGGGGTGCAGGGGAGCGGACAGACCGTCCCTGACCATCTGCTCCTTGTTCAGATGCTCGAAGGCGGGATGGAGACGGCGGAAGTCGTCGAAGTTCTCGAATACCGCCTTGACCAGGTTGTAGACCACGTCGTCCGGGACCTTGGCGGAGGTGACGAAAGTGGCGCCGACGCCGAAAGTGGCGGTGTCCTGGTCGTTGCCGCGGTACATGCCGCCCGGTATGACGGCCTTGCGATAGTAGGCGTTGTCGGCCACCAGCTTGTCGATCACCGGCCCCTCCACGGTCACCAGCACGCTGTCGCAGGCGGTGGTGGCCTCCTGGATGGAGCCGCTGGGGTGGCCCACGGTATAGATCATGGCGTCGATCTTGTTGTCACACAGGGCCTTGGACTGTTCGGCCGCCTTCAGCTCGGAGGCCAGCGTGAAGTCATCCATGGTCCAGCCCATCGCTTCCATCACCACCTCCATGGTGCCGCGCTGGCCGGAGCCGGGATTGCCCACGTTGACCCGCTTGCCCTTCAGATCGGTGAAGCTGGTGATGCCCGAGTCGGCGCGGGCCACCACGGTGAACGGCTCGGGGTGAACCGAAAAGACCGCCCGCAGCTCCTCGAACGGGCCCTGCTCCTCGAACTTGCTGGTGCCGTTGTAGGCGTGGTACTGCCAGTCGGACTGGGCCACGCCGAAATCGAGCTCACCGGCGCGGATGGTGTTGATGTTGTAGACCGAACCGCCGGTGCTCTCCACCGAGCAGCGGATGCCGTGCTCCTTGCGGCCCTTGTTCACCAGCCGGCAGATGGCGCCGCCGGTGGGATAGTAGACGCCGGTCACGCCACCGGTGCCGATGGTGATGAAGGTTTCCGCCTGGGCCTGGGTGGCGGGTACCGCGAGCCCAAGGCTGAGAACGGCGGCGGAAAGCAGTTTCAGGGCGTTGTACATGAGTCTCCTCCTGGTCCGTTGAGATTATTCGTGTCTCGGCTGCGCCGGGAGAGACCAGGATGACAATCGGTGGGGATGCCCGGGGGCCGGTGCGGGCGGCACCGGGCATTCGCACGAACGGTCATGCCCGGCTCCATTCCGGCGGGTCAGGAACTCTGGCACGGGGTTCCAAGCCCCTTTTTTAGCCCATCGGGCATGGCATGACAAATCGGGCGGGCAATCCCTCGCTTGACTGCATGGCCATTCAACACCGCGGCACGGCGGGTACGCCGGGAAGGATTCCCGCTCCGCAGACCGCGCCGATCCGCCGCCGCCCATGGCCGGCCCGGGCCGGGATTCGGAGAAAATCCGCCTGAATCCGCACAGCCGGGGGACGGGACACCGCCGTCCCGAATCGCGGGGCCCTCCATCACCGCGGGGGAAATCGCCCCGGGCGCCGCGCCGGCGGGGCAAGGGGCCGGAGCGGGGCACCCTTGCACCCCCTTTGGCGTTGTTATAACTTCAATTTTCATTGCACGGCGGACCGGATTGCGGCCGCCGGGACAGCCACCACGGATTCGCCAATCACCCTCCGGGAGGAACAATAACGATGAAACCGTTGCAGAAGACGCTGACCGCACTGGCGCTCGGGACGGCGCTGCTGGGCGCGACCGCGGCCCAGGCGGAGGATCTCAAGATCGCCGTGGTCGGTCCCATCACCGGACCGGTCGCCCAGTATGGTGACATGCAGATGATCGGCGCGAAGATGGCGGTGGAACGCATCAACGCGGCCGGCGGCGTCAACGGCATGCAGATCGATGCCGTGCTCATGGACGACGTCTGCGAGCCCAAGCAGGCCGTGGCCGTGGCCAACCAGGTGGTCAACCAGGGCATCAAGTTCGTGGTGGGGCACCTCTGCTCCGGCTCCACCCAGCCCGCCTCGGACATCTACGAGGACGAGGGCATTCTGATGATCTCCCCCGCCTCCACCAATCCCGACATCACCCTGCGCGGCTTCAAGATGATTTTCCGCACCATCGGCCTCGACAGCCAGCAGGGACCGGTGGCCGGCCGGTTCATCGCCGACAAGGTCAAACCCAAGGCGCTGGCCATCCTGCACGACAAGCAGCAGTACGGGCAGGGCATCGCCGAGGAGGTGAAGAAGACCGTCGAGGCCGCGGGCATCACGCCGGTGCTGTTCGAGGGCGTGAACAAGGGCCAGAACGACTTCTCCGCCCTCATCACCAAGATGAAGAGCCTGGGCGTGGATTTCGTCTACTACGGCGGCTACCACCCGGAGCTGGGCCTCATCCTCCGCCAGTCCCGGGAGCAGGGCTTCGACGCCCGCTACATGGGCCCCGAGGGCGTGGGCAACAAGGACATCTCCGCCATCGCCGGCCCCGCCTCCGAAGGCCTCTACGTGACCCTCCCCGCCGACTTCACCAAGGTCCCGGCCAACGCCGACCTGGTGGCGGCCTTCGAGGCCAAGGGCGAAGACCCCAGCGGCCCGTTCGTCATGCCCTCCTACGCGGCGGTCCAGATCATCACCGACGCCATCGCGACCACCGGCTCCACCGATCCCGGGACCATCGCCGCGGCGATGCGCGAGACCACCTACGACACGCCCATCGGCAAGGTGGCCTTCGACGACAAGGGCGATCTGAAGGAGTTCAACTTCGTCATCTACGAATGGCACGCGGACGCCACCAAGACCGAAGTCCAGTAACCCCCAGCATCACGACCGACGCCCCGCCTCCGACCGGAGCGGGGCGTCTTTTGTGAGCTCGCCACGAAGGGTGCTCCCAAGGAACGGGAAGCACGCTGGGCGCGGATTACGCCGATCAACCCGGATTGATTGGCGCAACAAGCCCGCGCGCGTGGCCGGGCCGGATGGGAAATGCCGGGGGTTCGCCGACGCCGGGATTGGCGGCCGGAACACCATGAATGGACGGAAGAATCTGCGAAAATCTGTGTAATTTGCGGCTCTGCGGCCTTTCCTCCGTTACATCCGCACCCGCATGGTTACAATACGCTTCTTGCCCATGACGACAGACGATCGGTACCGATGAGCGACTCCCTGCTTCAGTTCGCCCAGCAGATCATCAACGGCCTGACCCTGGGCAGCATCTACGCCCTCATCGCCATCGGCTACACGATGGTCTACGGCATCATCGGGATGATCAACTTCGCCCACGGCGAGATCTACATGATCTCCGCCTACGTGGGGCTCATCGTGATCACCGCGCTGGGAATGCTCGGCATCACCCCGATCCCGCTGGTGCTGCTGATCGCTCTGTTCATCAGCATCATCGTCACCAGCGCCTACGGCTGGAGCGTCGAGCGGCTGGCCTATCGCCCTCTGCGCGGCAGCGAGCGCCTGGTGGCGCTCATCTCCGCCATCGGCATGTCCATCTTCCTGCAGAACTACATGCAGCTCTCCCAGGGGGCCCGCGACGTGGCGATGCAGCCCCTGATCACGGGCGGCTGGCGCTTCGGCGACGAGGCCGGATTCCAGGTCTATCTCTCCTACATGCAGATCATCATCGCCGTGGCCACCGTGGCGTCCATGATGGCGCTCACCCTGTTCATCGGCCGCTCCCGACTCGGACGCGCCTGTCGCGCCACATCCGAGGACCGGAATATGGCCAACCTGCTCGGCATCAACACCGATCGGGTCATCTCGCTGACTTTCGTCATCGGCGCGGCCCTGGCCGCCGTGGCGGGCGTCCTGGTGGGTCTCTACTACGGCGTGGTCAACCCCTTCATGGGTTTCATCGTCGGGCTGAAGGCCTTCACCGCCGCGGTGCTGGGCGGTATCGGCAGCATTCCCGGCGCCATGCTCGGCGGCGTCGTTCTCGGGCTTTCGGAGAGCTTCGCCTCCGCCTACCTCACCACCGAATACAAGGACGTGGTCTCCTTCAGCCTGCTGGTGCTGGTGCTGCTGTTCCGCCCCACCGGCCTGCTGGGCAAGCCCGAGGTGGAAAAGGTCTGAGATGTTTTTTCAGATCCACCACGAAGGCACGAAGATCACGAAGAAAAGGCAAAAGATTTCTTAACCGCAGATTACGTTGATTGACGCTGATTGATGCAGGTTGAATTTCATGGAAAGTCCAGTGGTGGTTCCTGCTTGATATGTCGGGGCCTCAGCCAGTTGGACACATGCTTCCGGCTGGCCTCCATTCAACCCGGCAATCGACGGAAAATCTGCGTAAATCAACGTAATCTGCGGTTAAAGTCTTGATGTCCTTTCTTCGTGTCCTTCGTGCCTTCGTGGTGAAATGGTTTTTGCGCTCAACGAGCAAGCCAACAACATGCTGAGACACAAGCTGACTGACGCACTGCTGGCCGCCGGGCTGGCCGCCCTGCTGAGCATCCCCATCATGGGGATCCAGATCACCGTGGACGGCCCCCGCATCGATCTCGCCTGGGAGCCGTGGCCGGTGGCCATCGCCATCGCCGTGGTCTTCTTCGGCCGGCTGCTGCGCGGACCGGTGCTCTCCCGGCTCCCACGGCCGCGCCTGCCCGACCTGGGACATCCCCTGCGCGACAACGCCACCTTCCGGCGGCTGGCCATCGGGCTGGTCATCGTGCTGGCGACCCTGTGGCCCTTCTTCGCCGCCCGCGGCCCGGTGGACGTGGCCACGCTGGCTCTGATTTACATCATGCTGGGCCTGGGCCTGAACATCGTCGTCGGCTTCGCCGGCCTGCTGGATCTCGGCTACGTGGCCTTCTACGCCGTGGGCGCCTACACCTACGCCCTGCTGAACCAGTATTTCGGCCTCGGCTTCTGGACCTGCCTGCCCATCGCGGTGCTCCTGGCCGCCACCTTCGGCTGCCTGCTCGGCTTCCCGGTGCTGCGCCTGCGCGGCGACTACCTGGCCATCGTCACCCTGGGCTTCGGCGAAATCATCCGCCTGGTGCTCAACAACTGGGACGAGCTCACCGGCGGACCCGACGGGATCGGGGGCATTCCCAAGCCCACCCTGTTCGGACTGGAGTTCTCCCGCCGCGCCAGCGAGGGCAACATCCCCTTCCACGAGTTCTTCGGCATCGCCTACGACGGCGGCCAGAAGGTGATATTCCTCTACCTGCTGGCCCTGCTGCTGGTGATGTTCACCCTCTACGTCATCAACCGCCTGCTGCGGATGCCGGTGGGCCGCGCCTGGGAGGCCCTGCGCGAGGACGAAATCGCCTGCCGCTCCCTGGGCCTCAACCCCACCACCATCAAGCTCTCCGCCTTCACCCTGGGGGCTTCCTTCGCCGGCTTCGCCGGCGCCTTCTTCTCGGCCCGCCAGGGTTTCATCAATCCCGAGTCCTTCACCTTCATCGAGTCGGCCATCGTGCTGGCCATCGTGGTGCTGGGAGGCATGGGGTCGCAGCTCGGCGTGATCCTCGCCGCCATCGCCCTGACGGTGCTGCCGGAAATCGCGCGCGAGTTCAACGAGTACCGGATGCTGATCTTCGGCCTGGTGATGGTGCTG
>JAQVKR010000088.1 GCA_028694565.1 Gammaproteobacteria bacterium
GGCTCTATGGCCGCGTGCTGGAGGCCCACCGGCGCGGCGAGGCCCCCGTCACCGCGGGCGCGGCGGGCGTGATTCCCTGCCGGGAGCAGGAGGGCGCGTGAGCGGGCTGCGCTTCCGCGGCGCCGTTGCGGAAGACCTGCCGCGGCTGCTGGCGCTGTATGGCGATCTGGCGGGGCCGGGGGAGGCGCGTCTCGACAGTGCCGCGGCCGGGACGCTGTTCGCCCGGATCCGGGGCCTGCCCGGCTACACCATCTACCTGGCCGAACGGGACGGGGCCGTGGTGGGCACCTTCACCCTCGTGCTGTTGCCGAACCTCGCCCATGGCGGCGCGGCCATCGGGATCGTCGAGAACGTGGTGGTCGAGCGCCAGGCCCGGGGGGGCGGGATCGGCCGGCAGCTGATGGATTTCGCCCGCGCGCGCTGCCGGGAGGCGGGCTGCTGCAAGCTGATGCTCTCCAGCGGCGTCCGGCGCGAGGCGGCCCACCGCTTCTACGCCTCGCTCGGCTACGACCGCCACGGCTACGCCTTCACCGTGGCGCCCTGATCCCGTCCGGCGAGGGTGCCGGGGCGCGGCGCGGCCCGCGGGCGCTACCAGTGCAGCGCCCGCAGGCGGGCGCTCTTCTTGCGCTGGTGGGCGCGCATGCGGGCGAGGATGTCGTCCAGGGTTCCCAGCGCCTCCAGGATGTGCGGCCCCTTGTTCAGCATCACGCACTCGGCGCGCACGCCCATGGCCGCGTCGGTGAGCTCGGGCCGCGAGGCCACACCCTTCTTGGCCAGGTTCTCCAGCACCTGCGTGGCCCAGATGGCCGGCACATGGGCCGCCTCGCACAGCCACAGGATCTCCTCCTGGATCTCCGCCATGCGCTCGCCGCCCAGCTCCACGGCCAGATCGCCGCGGGCGATCATCACGCCGACCGGATGACGTCCGAGGGTGCCGAGCAGGATTTCCGGCAGGTTGGCCACCGCCAGGCGGGTCTCGATCTTGGCCACGACCGGCAGCCGTGGCGCGCCGCGGGCGGCCAGTTCGGCCAGCAGCCGCTCCATGTCCCCGAGGCTCTGGACGAAGGAGAAGCCCACCAGGTCGGCGTGGGCGGCCACGAAATCGAGGTCCCGCAGGTCCTTGGCGCTCAGGGCCGGCAGGGTGAGGGGCGTATCCGGAAAGTTGATGCCGCGGTCGGGCTTCAGGCCCACCCCCCTGGGGCCGGCGCGGGTGACCCGCAGGCGCAGGCCCTCGGCATCGCTGGCCTCCACCACCGTGCCCAGCCGGCCGTCATCGAACCAGACATGGGCGCCGGGACGAACCGCGGTGAGCGCCCCGGGGCAGGTGCAGGCGATGCGGGCGGGTTCCACCACGGCGCCGGAGAAGTCCCGGCGGCCGGGGTGGCCCGGGGCGCTGTCCCGGGTCAGCAGCAGCGGATCCCCGGTCGCCAGGGGAATCATCCCCGACCCCGCCGCGCAGGCCGCCAGCGGCCATGCCCGCCCGGTGGTCCGGCCGCGCCCGGTGTCGAGCCTGAAGCGGGTCCCGGGGCCCACGTAACTGCCCTCGGGGGCGCGGGCGAGCCAGCCATCGCCGCCGGCGGCGGCGGTCACCTCCCAGGTCCGCGACTTGCCGCGGGTGTCGGTGAAGTGCAGCCGGCAGCCGGGCCCCAGCCGGTTGAACAGCGCCTCCGGGGGGGTGAAGCACCAGGGGCCGGCGCCGGGTGGCGGCGCCGCGCCCGGGCGCAGGAGCAGCACGGTGGCGGGTCCGGTGACGCGGCCCAGGCGGTCCCGCCGCGGCTTGACGTGCACGGCCCCCGGCTCCGGGCCGATGGCCCCGGTCCGAATCTTGTGGCCGGCGAGATCCATCAGCACGCGGCAGCGGCGCCCCGTCTGCTCCTCGGCCCGGCGCAGGTTCCCGATCATCGCCGCCCACTCGTCCGGCCCGTCGTGGGCGCAGTTGATGCGGGCGCAGTCCATGCCGCGCGCGAGCAGGGCGCGGGTCAGCTCCGGCTCCCGCGCCGCCTCGCCGGGCAGGGTCACCATGATGTAGGCGCCCCGCTCCGGCCGGGGGCCGTAGAGGGCCTCCGCATGGGCCCGCAGCAGGGCGCGGCCCTGTTCGTAGGTGACCGGCGCGGGCTGTTCCCGCGCCTCGGCGCGGCGGCAGGAGACGGCCAGGCTCAGCAGCCCGGCCACCTTGTCCAGGCTGTGCAGGACATGGGACTCGCAGCGGCCGAGGGAGGAGAGCCCCTCCTCGGCCAGCCGGTCCTGGAGCGCGCGCAGGTCGTGGGTGCGCAGCGCCAGGTAGTGGGCGAGATTGAGGGCACTGGGGGAGAAGCCGCCGGGGTGGCGGTCGCGATGCGTTTCCAGCCGGCGCCGCCCGGCCGCCAGCACCTCGCGGCGCAGGCGCCGGACCTGCGCGAGGAGTTCGGCCAGGGCGGGGCTGCGGGTGTCCGTCATCGATTCGCCGGCGGGCAGGTTCATGCCCCCAGCGTAGGCCGCCTCCTTGACAGCGGGATGACGCCGCGGTGAAACCCCGGTCAGGAAGCGCGGCGCTCCCGCGTGTCCTGGTCGCCGGCCGCTTCCGCCTTCCCGCCGAGGGCCAGCATCTTCAGATCCATGTCCTCCAGCGCCGCGCCGACGGCGCTGTCCGCCCGCTCGAGCATCCGCGCCGCGGGTCCGCCCGGGGACAGCCGGCCGGGATTCAGGTGGTCGTCCTCGCCGTCCCGGCGGATCGCGTCGAGGACCTCCTTCACCGGGGTCTCCTCCAGGGGCCGGGCGGGCAGGTGGCGGATCGGGTCCGCGCCGGCGCGCACCAGCAGCCCGCCGCGCTCCAGGGCGGCGAGCACCGGGGTGAGCAGGTCCATGGGCAGGCCCAGGCGCTCGGCCAGCGCCGCCGTGGTCCAGCCCGGCCGTCCGGCGTAGAAGGCCTCGCCCACCCGCTGCATCACCAGCAGCGCCACCTGCTCGCCGAGCCGCGCGCTCAGGCGCTGCTCCGCCCGTGCCGGGCTGAGATGCTCGGGGTGCTGGTGGTAGAAGGCGATGCTGGCGCCCACCAGCAGGATGAGCCAGCCCAGGTAGAGCCAGATCATGAACAGCATCAGGATGGCGAAGCTGGAGTAGATGGCCGTGTACTTGGTGGAGGTGACGATGAAGGCGCCGAAGGCCCAGCCGCTGGTCTGCCACAGGATGCCGGTCACCACCGCGCCGGTGAGCGCCGAGCCCACCTTCACCCGGGTGTTGGGCACGAAGATGTAGATGAGGGTGAAGGCGGCGATGATGAGCAGGTAGGGCAGCAGCTTGGTGACGAACTGCAGCAGGGTGCCGAAGGGCTCGATGGCCGCCAGCCGCTGCACCGCCTCCGCGTCCATGACCGTCGCGGTCACGCCGAGGGCGGAGAACACCAGCACCGGCCCGATGAGGATGACGCTGAGGTAGTCGCTGAAGCGCTGGGCGAAGCCGCGCTGCTCGCTCACCCGCCAGGTGAAGTTGAAGGAGCGCTCGATCTTCTGCATCAGCGACACGACGGTGTAGAACAGCAGCGCGAGGCCCAGGGAGCCGAGCACGCCCGCCTTGACGTTCTCCACGAAGCCGATGATGCGCCCCGTGATCTCCACTCCCTGCTCGCCCATGGGGGCGAGGAAGTTGAGCAGCGCCGGCTCCAGCTGGTTGTGCACGCCGAAGGCCTTCAGCACCGAGAAGCTCACCGCCAGCAGCGGCACCAGCGACAGCAGCGTCGTATAGACCAGGCTCATGGCGCGCAGGGTGAGCTGGCCGTCGGTGAGATCCCGCGCCACCGCCCAGGCGATGCGCACGGCGCGCAGGGGCAGGGAGCGCCAGCGCGGCAGCGTGGCGAGCTCGGGGTCCCAGACCTGGTGGGTGACCCGGCTGTAGAGTTCCCGGGGGGTTGCGGTCATGTGGTCGTCCTCTCCCGGCGGCCGGCGGTCGTGGGTCAGGGGCGCCTCCGGCAATCGGTGCAACCGGATTCGATTATCGGAAGCCTGCTCTAAGGTTATCATCACTCGGCGACAGGGGCAGATCGGGGCATGGATTTATGGAGCGGCACAGTGGAGCGGCCGGACGGCCGCGGGGCATGGCCCGCTTTCCCGGGCTGGGCGCGCGCTTCGAGGGGCTGCTGGAGCGCCTGGCGCATGCCCCGTGCCCGGATGCCGGTCCGTTGGCGACCGAGGTCGGCCGCCTCAGCGGTGCGCTGGAGGCCGATATCCGCAGGCGCGCCCTCGACCCCGGGCGGCTCACGCCCACCCTGCGCGGCGTCCGCGGCTGGCTCGCCTATTTCGCCGAAGACGGCCGCGTGGATGCCTACCTGGCGGCGCGGCTGGCGCTCCAGGCCGGGCTGGGGGAGCGTGCCGGGCGCCGCCTGCGGGGGCCGTTCACCATTCACCTCCGCCCCATGACCGGCCTCATGCGCCTGCGCGGCGACCGTTCGGGTACGCGCCTGCACCTGCCCGCGGCGGTGGTGGGGCTGGCGGGGGCGGAGCTGGGGCATTGCGCCGATCTGGCCGCCGGGCGGCCGCGCGCCCGGGCCCGGGTCATGGCCGCGCTGATGCAGCCGGCCTGCCGGGCGGTGCGCGAGCGCATGCTGGCCCTGGGCGGCGAGGTGGACGGCGCGGCCGGGGCCTGTCACCACCTGGGCTGGCTGTTCGCCGCGCTGAACCGGGATCACTTCGGGGATCGCCTGGAGCGTCCGCGGCTGGAGTGGAGCGCCCGGGCGTCGCTGCGCAAGCTCGGTCACTACGATCCGCTGCACGACCGGGTAGTGGTGAGCGCGGCGCTGGACCGGGCCGAGGTGCCCGCGCACGTGGTGGCCTACGTGCTCTACCACGAGCTGCTGCACAAGCATCACGGCGTCCGGGTGGAGGGCGGCACGGTGCGCGCCCACACCGCCGCCTTCCGCCGCGACGAACGCCGCTACCCGGGCCGCGCCGAGGCCGAGCGGTTCCTGGCCCGGCTCGGCCATTGGCTGTCTTGACAACGGCTCGACGCCACGGGCAGACTCGACCCATGAACCCGACCGCCATCATCAGGAAATTCCCGTGCCGCTGGCGCACCATGCGCCGTGCGGGTTGTTCCTGCGGCCGGGATTCCTGAAGCAGCAGACGTCGCTCCGGCGACCATGAATCCAGGGGCCGCAGATTTCCGGATCTGCGGCCCTTTTGCTTTTCCGAGCCCCAGGGAGAGACCCGTGTCCATTCCGGCCGCCTACATCGACGTGATCCTCATCTGGTCCACCACGCCGCTCGCCATCAAGTGGAGCGGCGAGGGGCCCGGGTGGCTGTTCGGCGTCAGCGCGCGCATGGCGCTCGGCGCCGTCGCCTGCCTGGCGCTGGTGGTCCTGCTGCGCCAGCGCCTGCCCCTCGATCGCGGCGCCCGGCGCACCTACCTCGCGGTGGGGCTGGGGATCTTCGGCGGCATGCTCTCGGTCTACTGGGCCGCCCAGTTCATCCCCTCGGGCTGGATCTCGGTGCTGTTCGGCCTCAACCCCATGGTGACCGCCGTGCTGGCGGCGTTCTGGCTCGGCGAGCGCAGCCTGACGCCGGTGAAGCTGGCGGGCATGGCGGCCGGGCTGGCGGGGCTCGCCCTCATCTTCGCCCGCGGCGCCACGGCCGGACCGGGGGCGGTGTGGGGCATCGCGGTGGTATGCCTGGCGGTGCTCGCCCACGCCACCAGCGCCGTGTGGGTCAAGCGCCTCGGCGGCGGCGTCCCGGCGCTGGCCCAGACCGCCGGCGGGGTGAGCGTCGCGGCGCTCCTGTTCGTCCTGGTGGCGCTGGCCTCCGGCCACGCCTGGCCGCCGGTCCTGCCGCGGCGGGCGCTGCTCTCCATCGCCTACCTGGCGCTGATGGGCTCGGTGGTGGGCTTCATCTGCTACTACTACGTGCTCAAGCACGTGGAGGCGGCCAAGGTGGCGCTGGTCACCCTGATCACCCCGGTGCTGGCGCTGTTCCTCGGCGCCGGCCTGAACGGCGAGCCGGTGGGGCCGGAGGTGCTCGCCGGCACGGGGCTGATCCTCGCGGGGCTGGCCCTGCACCAGTGGGGCGGACTGGCGGCGCGCCGGTCCCGCCGCTTGCTCCGGCGGGTCGAAGCCCGGATGATTGCGGAAAGCGAAACGGCCGCGAGGGAGACCGACCGCCCCTCCTGAACCGGCCCTGCGGGACGGGGGAGACCATGGAACTGCACCTGACGCCGGTCCTGGCGCTGCTCGCGGTGCTGGGGATGGGCGCCCAGTGGCTGGGCTGGCGGCTGCACATGCCGGCCATCGTGATGCTCACCCTGGCCGGCCTGCTGGCCGGGCCGGTGACCGGCTGGATCCGCCCCAGTGCCGATCTGGGCGCGGCGCTGGAGCCCATCATCAAGCTGAGCGTGGCCGCCATCCTGTTCGAGGGCGGCCTGTCCCTGCGTCTGCACGAACTGCGCCAGGCCGCCGCCGGGGTGCGCCGGCTCATCACCCTGGGCGTGGTCTTCAGCCTGCTCCTCGGCGCCCTGGCCGCCCACTACGTCGGCGGCCTCGCCTGGCCGGTGGCGCTGGTCTTCGGCGCCATCATCGTGGTCACCGGGCCCACCGTCATCATTCCCCTGCTGCGCCAGGCCCGGCTCAAGCGCCGCCCCGCCTCCTACCTGAAGTGGGAGGGGATCGTGAACGATCCCACCGGCGCCATCCTCGCGGTGCTCGCCTTCGAGTACTTCGTCCAGGCGGAGGCCGGGGGGCTCTCCCACATCCTGCTGCGGCTCGGCCTGGGGCTCGCCGTGGCCTGCGCCCTGGGCGGCGGGGTGGCGTGGCTGCTGGGCTGGGCCTACCGCCGCGGCGCGGTGCCCGAGTACCTGAAGGGGCCGCTCGCCCTGGCGGCGGCGTTCGCCGTCTACGCCCTGGCCAACGGGGTGCTGGAGGAGGCGGGCCTGCTGGCCGCCACCCTGCTCGGGGTGGTGCTCGGCAACCTCAACCTGCCCAGCATCGAGGAGATCCGCCGGTTCAAGGAGTACATCGCCATCCTGCTGGTCTCGGCGGTGTTCCTGCTGCTCACCGCCGATCTCGATCCCGCCATCCTGCAGAAGCTCGACTGGCGCAGCGCCGCGCTGCTCGCGGCGGTGCTGCTGCTGGTGCGCCCGCTCGCCATCTACGCCGCCACCGTGGGCGCCGGCATGGACCCGCGCGAGCGGCTGCTGGTGGCCTGGGTGGCGCCCCGGGGCGTGGTGGCCGCGGCGGTGGCCGGCGTCTTCGGCCCGGCCCTGGAGGCCCAGGGCTACCCGGGCGCGGAGCTGCTGCTGCCGCTGGTGTTCGCCCTCATCCTGCTCACCGTGGTGGTGCACGGCTTCAGCCTGCCCTGGGTGGCGCGGCGGCTGGAGCTGAGCGCGAAGTCCCGCAACGGGGTGCTCATCGTGGGCGCCAACCCCTGGACCACCGGGCTGGCGCGGGTGCTCAAGGAGCAGGAGGTGCCGGTGATCCTGGTGGATGTCTCCTGGCACCGCCTGCGCACCCCGCGCCTGGAGGGGATCCCGGTCTTCTACGGCGAGCTGCTCTCCGAGCAGGCCGAGCAGTCGCTCGAGTTCAACGAGGTGGGCACCCTGCTGGCGGCCACCGACAACGACGCCTACAACGCCCTGGTCTGCAGCCGCTACGCCGCCGAGCTGGGCCGCAACCGGGTGTTCCAGCTGCCGCCGCCGGAGGTGGAGGCGCGCGAGTCGCGCCAGGTGGCGCGCAGCGCCCGCGGCCTCTACGCCCCGGCGGAGGAGGCGCTCTACGAGGAGCTGCTGGGCCACTGGTACCGCGGCTGGTCCTTCCAGAAGACCCGGCTCAGCGAGAGTTTCGACTTCGAAGCCTGCCGGGCGGCGTGTCCCGCGGAGGCCATCATGGTGCTGCTCGTCAGGGCGAGCGGCGCGGTGCGCTTCAGCGCCGTGGACGAGCCCCTCAAGCCGGAGCCCGGCGATCTGGTGGTGTGGTTCGGTCCGCGCCAGGAGAAGGCGGTGCGTGGCGAGCGGCTGGAGGAGGCCGCCGGCGGCGGGGAGGCAGGCGGCGGGTAGGCGGGCGCCCCCGGATGCCGGAAATCCGGCCTATCGCAGCCAGCTCTCCACCTTCTTCCGGTCGGGCACGCCGCCGGCGTGCACCACCGTGCCGTCGATGACCACGCCGGGGGTGGACATGACCCCGTAGGACAGGATGTCGGCCATCTCCTCCACCTTCTCCAGCCGGATGGCCACGTTGCCGGCCCTGGCCACCTCCTCGATGAGCGCGGCGGTGGTCTTGCAGTTGCGGCAGCCGCCGCCGAGTACCTTGATCTCTTTCATGGGTGTTCTCCTTGCGGGAATCGGTGGCGCCGGTCAGGTGAGCAGGTTGAAGCCCCAGCCCACCAGGGTGAAGGCCACGGCCAGCACGCCGGCGAACAGCGCCAGGGCGGGCCACTTGACGACCTTGCGCAGGATCAGCATCTCCGGCAGCGACAGGGCGGCGATGCTCATCATGAAGGCCAGGGTCGTGCCCACCGCCACGCCCTTGGTGAGCATCGCCTCGGCCACCGGGATGACGCCGGTGGCGTTGGAGTAGAGCGGGATGCCAATCAGCACCGCGGCGGGCACGGCGAGCCAGTTGCCCTCGCCGCCCAG
>JAQVKR010000089.1 GCA_028694565.1 Gammaproteobacteria bacterium
CCGCTGCCGCTCGCCGCCGGACAGCTCACCGGGCTTGTGGCCGAGCCGCTGCCCCAGCCCCACGGCCTCCAGCAGGGGGGTGGCGACGGCAACCGCCTCCGCCGGGCTGGCGCCGCGGATCAGCCAGGGCATGCAGACATTCTCCAGCGCCGTGAACTCGGGCAGGAGGTGGTGGAACTGGTAGATGAAACCGAGGGCCTCGTTGCGGATGCGGGAACGCGCCCCCTCCCCGAGCCGCGCGAGATCCTGCCCCTCCACCGTGACCGAACCGGCGCTGGGCCGATCGAGCCCGCCGAGCAGGTGCAGGAGCGTGGACTTGCCGGAGCCCGAGGCGCCCACCACCGCGACCCGCTCGCCGCTCTCCACCGCCAGGTCCACCCCGCGCAGAACCTCCACGTCGAGTCCGCCCTCGCGGAAGCGCTTCGCCAGCCCGTTGCAGGTGATGACCGGGGTGGCGGGCGTCGGCATCTCACTCATAGCGAAGGGCCTCCGCGGGCTGGGTGCGCGAAGCGCGCCAGGCCGGGTACAGGGTGGCGAAGAACCCCATGCCCAGGGAGGCGGCGCTGATGCGGAACACGTCCGACCAGTGCATGTCCGAGGGCAGCTCGCTGATGTAGTAGACATCGGCGGAGAGGAACTGGATGCCGAACAGGTGCTCGATGGCCGGCACGATGGTCTCCACGTTCGCCGCCAGCGCCACCCCCCCCGCCACGCCGATGAGGGTGCCGATGGCGCCGATGAGCGAGCCCTGGACCATGAAGATCAGCATGATCCGCCGCGGCGTGGTGCCCAGGGTGCGCAGAATCGCGATGTCGCTGGTCTTGTCGGTCACCGTCATCACCAGAGTGGAGACGATGTTGAAGGCGGCCACCGCGACGATGAGCAGGAGAATGACGAACATCACCGTCTTCTCGATGCGGATGGCGCGGAAGAAGTTGGCGTGCTGGCGGGTCCAGTCGGTCAGGCGGTAGCCGGGCGGCAGGGCGCCGGCCAGTTCGCGGACCACCGCCGGCGCGGCGTAGAGATTATCGAGCTTGAGCCGCACCCCGCTCACCGACCCCGCGTCGAGGCGGAACAGCCGGGCCGCGTCCTCCAGGTTCAACAGCGCGAGCGTGCTGTCGTAGTCGTACATCCCCACCTCGAACAGGCCGGCCACGGTGAAGCGCTTCATGCGCGGCTCCACCCCCACCACCGTCACGTTGGCCTGGGGGATGAGGAGGGTGACCTTGTCGCCGATGCCGGCGCCGAGCGTATAGGCGAGCTCG
This sequence comes from Gammaproteobacteria bacterium, assembly GCA_028694565.1. Taxonomy (GTDB): domain Bacteria; phylum Pseudomonadota; class Gammaproteobacteria; order DSM-26407; family DSM-26407; genus Thioalbus. Next base: position 1,266 of record JAQVKR010000089.1, read on the forward strand.
CGGCCGAGGACGATGGCGAACTCACCGGGGCGGAGCGCGTCCAGGGACCCGGCCACCATTTTCGCCCCCACGTCGGAGACCCCGGGCTCGAGGTCCGGATCGATGCCGCGCACCAGCACCCCGTGCACGGCATTGCCGCGGCTGAGCATCCCCTGGCCGCTGACGAAGGGCGCCGCGTCCAGCACGCGACCGTCGCGCCCCGCCGGGGTGGCGACGGCGCGCCAGTCCCGCACCTCGCCCTCGGCGCCGGTGATGGTCACGTGGGCGGCCATCCCGAGAATGCGCTCCCGCAGCTCCTTCTCGAATCCGTTCATCACCGACAGCACCGTGATCAGGGCGGCCACGCCCAGGGCCACGCCCAGCATGGAGATGAGGGAGATGAAGGAGATGAAATGGTTGCGGCGCTTGGCGCGGGTGTACCGCAGGCCGACAAAGAGCTCTAGAGGTCTGAACATGGGCGGAGATTAAAGCATACCCCCCGGAGAGCTGCCAAAGTATCGTGCAGGACCCGGAGCCGGGCCGCTCCGCAGGGTGTGCCCGGGCCCGCTCGCGCCGGCGGCGGGCGGAGCGGTGAAAGTGGGACCGGCTTCGGATTTTTGCCCGCTCACGGCGTGTAGATTATAGTTAAATCAGTTCGCAACCTGGTGTACTGCGCCGCTCCTGGAGGCACATTCAGCGAATCACCCGAAGGGAGCCCCCCGAAAGCACCATGACGGCGTTGCAGCGCTTGACAAGGGAAACAACCATTGCCTGCGCACTGCGCCTTGTCCTGGCGCTTTCGGGGGGCTCTGAAAGCACCTCCAAGAGTGGCGCAGTACACTAGAATCTTGCCATCGGCTGGAACAGGGACGAGGGTCCAACACATGCAGCGACTGCGCATCAGCTTCCTGCTCGCCACCACCATCCTGGCCACCGGGGCCGGCGCCCAGGTGCTGGAACAGCCCGCCACGACGCCCGTCACCCAGCAGGGCGGCCAGTATGCCGACGCGCCGCGGCCCGGCAACGGCCTGACCATGGCGCAGGTGGAACAGCGCTTCGGCGCGCCGAAGGAGAAAGTCCCCGCCGTGGGTGATCCGCCCATCAGCCGCTGGGTCTACGACCACTTCACCGTCTACTTCGAATACGACAAGGTCCTGCACTCGGTCGTGAACAAGCCCTGACTGAGCCGCCGCCGTCCGTCTGCGGCCCGCCCCGAAAGGGACCCGTCACAGCCGAGGCGCACCCCGCGGGGCGCGCCTTTTTTTCGTCTGGCGCCCCCTTGCTGTATCCTTTCACCGGATGCGTGCGTCCCCCGTCGAGGCACGCGGTGCCGAGCACCTTCGGAGCGACGCGGAACGAGTCCCTTACGGTGAACAGCATTATGCCCCTTGCCTGCCACCAGGCCCGGCGCGGCAGCCGGCCATGAGCACGGATGCGATGAGCGGATGGATCGCGCGCTTCCCGTCCCTGGCGGACGTTGAGGATCCCCTGCTGCGCAGCAGCCTGTCCGCGGTCCGCGTCATGCAGCTTCCCCCGGGCGCGACCGTCTTTCGCGGCGGCGATCCCTGCCGCAACTACCTGCTGGTGCTCGAAGGCTCGGTGCGGGTGCAGAAGGTCTCGGAATCGGGCCGGGAGATACTGCTCTATCGCGTCGAGAGCGGCCAGTCCTGCATCCTGACCACCGCCTGCCTGCTGGCCGGGGAGGACTACGCCGCCGAGGCGGTCACCGAGACGCCGGTCCAGGCGGTGGCGATACCGCTGAGCCTGTTCCATGCGGCGATGGGCGCCTCGCGCCCGTTCCGCGAGTTCGTCTTCCGCGCCTATGCCGAGCGCATCACCGGCCTCATCCTGCTGGTGGAGGCCGTGGCCTTCGGCCGCATGGACGTGCGCCTGGCCCGCTGCCTGCTGGAGCGGTCCGGCGATGGAACGGAGCTGAACACCACCCACCAGGACCTGGCCACGGAGCTCGGCACCGCGCGGGAGGTCATCAGCCGCCTGCTGAAGGAGTTCGAGCGCACCGGCCTGGTCCGCCTCCAGCGGGGACGGGTCATCCTGGACAACACCGACGAGCTGCGGCGGATTGCCTCCGGCGCAGGCGGCAACACACCCTGACGACCTTCGGCCCCTGTGTGATTTTGTTACTTAACCGCGGGCGCGACCCCGTCTATCCTCTGTCCAGCGAGTGCATGAAGCGCCCCCCGGGGCTGTCCGGACATGACCGAAGAGGTGGATGAGATGAAGACCAACGTTGGTGGTATCGACAAGATTGTGCGCATCGTGGTGGGCCTCGCCCTGGTGGCTGCCGCCGCGACCGGTTACCTGGGCGTGTGGGCCTGGATCGGCATCGTGCCCCTGGTCACCGGCCTGATGGGCTGGTGCCCCGCCTACGGCCTGTTCGGCATGAACACCTGCCCGGCCAAGAAATAGGACCGCAACGCTCCCACGGGAAAGGGCGGCCTCGCGGCCGCCCTTTCTTTTTTTATAGACAGGATTCACGGGATTGGCAGGATTCATTAGTGCCTGTCCGGGCCGCGTTGACCCATATCGCCGGTGGTGCGCGCAGATGGCCACCCGCTTCAATCCAGGTCGATATCACACCCTGTCAACCCGAACCAAAGCCCTGTACGAACCCGGCGGCTCCAGGCCCAATCCAGTAAATCCTGTGAATCCTGTCGATTAAAAAGTCCTTTGCCCCGCCCCCCGCGCGGGGCATCAGCTGATGCGCAGGCGGCGGAGATGGCGGTAGAGGGTGCGCTCGCTGACGCCCAGTTCGCGGGCGGCCTGGCTGCGATGGCCGGCATGGCGCTCGAGGGCCGCCAGTATGGCCTCGTCGGTGATGCGGCCGCGGCGCCGGTGGAGCAGCCCCGCGGTCACCGGCTCGGGATCGGGCCCGGCATCGGGGCGCCCCTCCCAGGGGCGCTCGAAAACCAGGTGGTCCACACCCATGGGCTCGTCACAGGCCAGGATCGCGGCCCGCTCGATGATGTTCCGCAACTCGCGCACGTTGCCCGGGTAGTCGTACTCCAGCAGGGCCTGGATGACGTCCGGGGACAGCGGCAGATGGCGATCGCCGTCCTCCAGGAGGTTGGAGAGGAAGTGCTCGGCCAGGGCGGGAATGTCGTCCTTGCGCTCCCGCAGGGGCGGAATGTGGACCGGGAAGGCCGACAGCCGGTAGTAGAGATCCTCGCGGAAGTCACCGGCCTCCACCAGGGCGCGCAGGTCGCGGTTGGTGGCGGCCAGGATGCGCACGTCCACGTGCCGGTAGTCGGTTCCTCCCAGGCGGCGGATGGTGCCGGTCTCCAGCACCCGCAACAGCTTGGTCTGCAGCCCCAGCGGCATCTCGCCGATCTCGTCGATGAACAGGGTGCCGCCGTTGGCCGCCTCGAACAGGCCGATCTTGCGGCTCGAGGCGCCGGTGAAAGCCCCCTTCTCGTGGCCGAAAAGCTCGCTCTCGATGAGGCTCTCCCCCAGCGTGCCGCAATCCACCACGACGAACGGGCCGCTGCTGCGGCTCGAGAAATGGTGCAGATACTCCGACACGCACTCCTTTCCCGTACCGCTCTCGCCCTGCATCAGCACCGTGGTCTGCGTGGGCGCCACCCGGTGCAGCAGGCTCATCATGTGCAGCAGCGGCTGGGAACGCCCCACCAGCAGGGTCTGGCTGGAAACGCGGGCATTCAGGTGCGAGAGCTGCTCGCCCATGTACAGCACCTTCCCGGTGGCATCGAGGAGCGGCGCGGCGTTGATCTGCACATACTCCTCGTTGTTGTCGCGATCACGATGGATGTGCATGACCTGGAGCGGCGCATTGTTCTCGAACACCGACTCCAGGGGGCAGGTCTCGCCATGGCGGCTGCAGGGCTGGTGGGAATGGTGGGAGATCTCGTAGCAGTGGCGCCCGATGATCTCCTGATCCTCCTCCGCGTAGCAGCGGCGGTAATGGGAGTTGGCGGCGATGATCCGGTAGTCGCGGTCGACGATGACGAAGGGCTCCGGAATGATGTCCATCACCTGCTCGCAGGTGGGCTGCTTGACCGTTTCGTCCTTCATCCTTGCGGCTCCTGATGTCAGTTATGTCATGACATGGAGCCGATACTGTCATGACAGAGACAGACTGTCAAAAAAAAGGCCACCCTTCCGGGCGGCCCTGGAAAAGCCGTCTGAACAGGCGGTGTTACTTGAGCTTGCCGATGCCCATCGCCTTCAGGATGTACTTCTCGTAGAGGGGCTCGGTGCTGCCCTTCTTCATCTTGCGGATGAAGTACTTCTCGAAGGCCACCTTGGCCAGGTGCACCCACTTGCCCTTCTTCATCCAGGCCACGTTGCGCGGGGGAATCTGCGGCAGGGCCACGAAGGCGGCCCCGGTATCGCCCATGTCGGCGAGGCAGATGGCGTTCCAGGTGGCCTTCTCGACCGGATCCTTCCCGGCGATGGCCGCCTCGATGTTGTGGGCGGTGGCGGTCACCATGGATTCGATCATGTAGCCGGTCTTGGGCGCGCCGGTGGGAACCGGGGTCGCCTCCACCGGCGGAATGGCGATACACACGCCCACCGAGTAGATGTTGTTCCACTTGGGGTTGCGCTGGTAGGGATCCACCTTGACGAAGCCGCGGGGATTGCAGAGGTCATCGCCCACCGCGGCCACGGAGTCCACCCCCTTGAAGGCCGGCAGCATCATGCCGAACTTGAACGGCAGCTCGTGCTCCTTGACCACCTCGCCCTTGTCGTTGTGCTCGGCGACGAACATCTTGCCGGCTTCCACCTTGGTGACCTTGGCATTGCAGATCCAGGGAATGTGGCGCTGGCGCAGCTCCGATTCCAGCATCCCCTTGGAGTCGCCCACACCGCCCAGGCCGAGGTGGCCGATATAGGGCTCGGCGGTGACGAAGGTCATGGGGACCCGGTCGCGCATCTTACGCTTGCGCAGGTCCGCGTCCATGATGAAGGCGAATTCGTAGGCCGGACCGTAGCAGGAGGCGCCCTGCACCGCGCCCACCACGACCGGACCGGGCTCCTTGACCAGATCCTTCCAGTCGTCATAGGCGCGCTCGGCGTGATCCACGGTGCAGACCGAATGGGTATGCCCCCCGGGACCGGCGCCCTCCACCTCCTCGAAGGCCAGCTTGGGGCCGGTGGCGATGACCAGGAAATCGTAGTCGAGGACGGTGCCGTCCTCGAGCACGAGCTGGTTGTCATCGGGCTTGATCTCCTTGGCCGGGACCGGCTTGAAGTCGATTCCCTTGCGGTTCAGGTAGGGCGCGATGGGGAAGGTCACTTCCTTGCGCGAACGCCAGCCCACGGCGACCCAGGGGTTGGACGGCACAAACTGGAAGGTCTCCGAGTTGTGCACCACCGTGACCTTGTGACCGCTGCCCAGCGTTTCCTTGATTTCATAAGCCGCCGGCATGCCGCCCGTACCGCAACCGAGAATTACCACATGTGCCATATGCGTGACTCCTGAATCTGATTCATGGAAAGCCTGGACGCTCGGCCCGGCCCCTCTCGTGGCGTTACCCCACTCGCATCGGGAATAAATGCACATTTTGTGCCAGTATTTATGCCGACTGACGGGATGCCCGACATCCGCGCATGTGCGAAAATGGGCGCCCTACCACACACACGCGGACCGGATTGATCCTCCCCGCGCCAGCAGAAGCACGGATGAACTCGTCGAACCTCCCGTCAGAAACGCGCACCGACCCGGCCCTGGATCCCCGCCGCCCCCCGCTCCCGGCAGCCGGTGAACGGCTGCGCTGGGGAAACCTCCACGGCAGCAGCACCGCGCTGGCCATCGGCAGCGCAGCGCGGAACCACGGCGGACCGGTGCTGGTCATCTGCGCCGACACGCTGGCGGCGAACCGCCTGGAGGAGGAGCTGCGGTTCTACACCGGGGCGTCCGATGGCTGCCCGGTACTGGTCCTCCCCGACTGGGAAACCCTCACCTACGACCGCTTCTCCCCCCACCAGGACATCACCTCCCGGCGGCTGGAGACGCTCTACCGGCTGGGGGATCTGCGGCAGGGGCTGGTGATCGCGCCGGTGAGCACGCTGATGCACCGGCTCACCCCCCGCAGCTACCTGGATGCCGGCACCCTGATGCTCGAGCAGGGCCAGCGGCTCGACCTCGAACGGCTGCGCAAGCGGCTCGAGGCGGGCGGCTACCTCTGCGTCCCCCAGGTGATGGAGCACGGCGAGTTCGCGGTCCGGGGCTCGCTCATCGACATCTACCCCATGGGCAGCGCCCTGCCCTACCGCGTCGATCTCTTCGACGACGAGGTGGACACCCTCCGCACCTTCGACCCGGAGACCCAGCGCAGCGTCGATGTGGTGGAGCGGATCCGCCTGCTGCCGGCCAGGGAGTTTCCCCTCGACGAAGCGGCGGTGACCCGCTTCCGCCAGGCCTGGCGGGCCGCCTTCGCCGGGGATCCGTCCGGCTGCCCCACCTACCAGGATGTGAGCCAGGGGATCGCGCCGGCGGGGGTGGAGTACTACCTGCCGCTGTTCTTCGAAACCTGCGCCACCCTGTTCGACTACCTGCCGGAAGAGACCCTGGTGGTCTACACCGCGGGGGCTCTTGCCAGCGCGGAAACCTTCTGGGACGAGGCCGGGGAGCGCCATGAGCAGCTGCGGCACGACAGCAGCCACCCCCTGCTTCCCCCGGCCCGGCTTTTCCTCCAGGCCCACCAACTGTTCGCCGCCCTGGCCGCCTATTCCCGGGTCGAGATACACCAGGCCCCGCTCGATCCCGCTGCCGCCCACCGCAACTTCGCCACCGACCCGCCACCCTCCCTGAGCGTGGATCGGCGCGCCGAGCAGCCCCTGCAGCGCCTGTCCGGATTTCTGGACGCCTTCGCCGGACGGGTCCTGCTGTGCGCCGAAACCGCGGGGCGGCGCGAGAGCCTCCTGGAGTTGCTGCAACAGCTGCCGCTGCAGCCCCGGGTTTGCGACTCGTGGCAATCCTTCGTGGACTCGGAGGCGCAGGCCGCCATTGCCGTGGCGCCGCTCGATCGGGGCATCCTGCTCCCGGCCGGGCGGCTGGCCGTCATCACCGAGTCGCAGCTGTTCGGTGAACAGGTCCGCCAGCGCCGGCGCCGGATCCGCACCCGCGAGCGGGACAGCGGCGCGGTGGTCCGCGATCTCACCGAGTTGCGCACCGGTGCGGCGGTGGTGCACGAGGAGCACGGCGTCGGACGCTACCTGGGCCTGCAGGTAATCCAGCTGGGGGATCAGGCCGGAGAGTTCCTCACCCTGGAGTACGCCGGGGGCGACAAACTCTACGTGCCGGTCTCCAGCCTGCACCTGGTAAGCCGCTACACC
>JAQVKR010000090.1 GCA_028694565.1 Gammaproteobacteria bacterium
GATCTCAGCACCGCCCCCGGCTCCAGCCGGGCGCGGATCGCCTCGGCCTGGGCCGCGCGCTCCTCCTCCAGCACCGCGCGCCTGGAGAGGACCACGTTGGGGCGCCGGCCGCCCTCGATGCGGGTGACGCGGAAGGAGAGGTGCTGGCCCACGAAGGGCTCCAGATCCTCCACGAAGCGAATGTCCGCCTGGGAGGCGGGGCAGAAGGCGCGCAGGCCCGCCACCTGCACCTCCAGGCCGCCCTTGGTGACGGCGCTGACCAGCCCCTCCACCGGCAGGCCGCTGCGGAAGGCCTCCTCCAGCTCGCCGGTGTCGTGGACGTGGCGCTGGGTGCCGGTGCCCAGCAGCAGGGTCCCGGTGCGCTCGTCGTTGCTGATCACCACCGCCTCGACGCTGTCCCCCTCCGCCACCTTCAGCGTGCCGTCGGGGTCGGTGAGCTCGGCGATGTCGATGGAGCCCTCCACCTTGCCGCCGAGGTCCACGAAGGCGCGCTCGGCGTCGATGGAGATGATGGTTCCGCGCACGTGGTCACCCGCCTGCGGCGTGGCCTTGGCGGGGGCGGGGTGTTCGCGATCGTACTGCCGGAGCAGCGCTTCGAAGTCTTCGGTATCGGCCATGGGGGAGATTTTAATCCGGATAGTCCGTCGGCAGGCGCGCTTCACCGCGCCTGCCGGGTGAGGCGCGCGGTCTGTTCGCCGTCGCGCAGGAGTGTCGCAGTGCCGTCGCCTTCCACCACCAGGCGGTAGTGCTCCTCGAGGTCGGGATTGGACGCGGGTTTGCAGGCCAGGGCGATGGTCCGCGCGCTGTCCCCGCTCCAGAAGCAGTGCCGCCCCGCCTGCGCCTCGCCGGCGGCGAACAGGTCGGCCCGGCCCTCGTAGGTGACCTCCAGGCGCTGGAAGCCGGCGCCGGAGCCGGGCGCGGCGATCCAGGTGCCGGCGGCGGGGTGCGGCGCGCAGCCGGCCAGGGCCAGCGCGGCGGCCAGGCAGGCGAGGGGAATTCCCGGTCGTTTCATGGTGTGTTCCGCGGGTGGAAAGGAGAAACGTACCCCGATTCGGCGGCGCGGGCAAACCCCGGCGGCGGGACGGGCGGCGGCTCCGTTTCCCCGCCACCGCGGCGCCGGTCAGTAGCGGTAGCCGTGCTCGATGTCGGCGCGGGTCAGCACGCCGTAGACGCGCGGAATGCCCGGCACCGTGGTGCGGATCACGTACAGGGCCTCGGCGCCGTGGCGGTGCATCTCCTCCTGCGCCTCCTGCAGGCTCGCCTGGATGTCCACGGGCGTGGCGGTGAGACGGTCGGCGGGGAGCTCCAGCAGGTCGAACGCCTCCCGCTCCGGCGCCTCGTGCAGCGCCCGCACTAAATCCACCGCCGGGAGCAGCTGGGCGGGACCCGCCTCGGGGCGCACCAGGATCCAGGCGGGGGCGTCCGCCAGCTCTTTCTCCACCCGGGTGCGGTCGGGCCGCGCGGGCAGCTGGGCGTAGCTGCGGCTCATCACGCCGGCCACTCCCACCTGGCGCAGCGCCCGGGCGATGCGGTCGTTGCGGTAGTCCACCCCCATGGAGCGCAGCAGCGCCAGGAAGGCCGACTCGCGGCGGTGCAGGGCGCCGCAGGTGAGGGTGGCGGCGATCACCGCCAGCATGCCCGGGAAGAGGATGTTGGGATTGCCGGTGAGCTCCAGGATGGCCAGCAGCGCCGCCAGCGGCGCCTGCAGCACGCCGGCCATCATCGCCCCCATGCCGAGCATGACGTGGAAGCCCACCGAGGCCTCGGGGATGAAGCCGAGGCCCTGCGCCACCACGGCGAACAGGCCGCCGCCCATGGCGCCGATGACCAGCGACGGGCCGATGAGCCCGCCGGGCACGCCGAGCCCCACCGCCGCGGCGGTGGCCAGCAGCTTCACCACCACCATGGCCGCCAGCAGGCCGAGGGTCACCTCCCCCAGCAGCGCCTGGTTGACGGTGTCGTAGCCGAGGCCCATGACCGCCGGCACCCACAGGGCGATGAACCCCACCAGCGTCCCGGCGATCACGGGCCGCAGCCACAGGGGCAGCCGCCGGCCCCAGCCGTTGAACAGCAGCAGGGCGCGGATGAACAGCGCCGCGGCTCCGCCGAGCGCGATGCCCATGAGCAGGATCAGGGGCATCTCCGCCATGGAGCCGAGATCGAGGGGCGGGACGGTGAAGGCGAGATCGCGGCCGAAGGCGAGGCGGGTGAGGGTGGTGGCGCCGATGGTGGCGAGAATCACCGGGGCGAAGGCCGCCACGGTGGACTCCATCATCAGCACCTCCATGGCGAAGGCCACGCCCGCCAGCGGCGTGTTGAAGGTGGCGGCGATGCCCGCCGCGGCGCCGCAGGCGGCCACCACCCGCAGGCTGTTGTTGGGCAGCCGCAGCCACTGGGCGGGGATGTTGCTGGCCGCCGCGCCCAGGTGGATGCTCGGCCCCTCGCGGCCCACCGAGTGGCCCGCCACCAGCGCCAGGGTGCCGCCCACGAACTGCATCAGGGCGTTGCCCCAGGGCAGCCGCCCCTGGTGGTAGTCGAGCCGCACCAGCAGGTGCGGCACCCCCACCCGGCGCATCCCCTCGGGCACGGCGCGCCACAGCAGCCCGAGCACCAGCCCGCCCGCCACCGCCAGCAGCAGGCGCCACTCCGGCGCCAGGTGCTCGGAGTCGTAGAGGCGGCCGTGGAGGAAGGTGCGTTGCAGGATCTCCACGATCCAGCGGAACAGGATGATGACGCCGGCGGCCAGCACTCCGCTGAGGATGCCGAGCAGCGACAGCTCGGCGATGGCGTCGGCGCGGGAGGCCCGCAGGCGGAACGCCTCCAGGCGCCGCGTCGCGCCCGTTCGCAGTCGCTCGCCCATGCTTCCGGCCATCACGCCCTCCCCCGCCATCGTCCCGATCGAGTATGGGGCGGCGGGGCGGGGCGGGCAACCGCCCGGCGGGGCGGTTGGCGCGGGGCGCCGGGCCTTGCTATAGATCACTTCTCGGTCGAACGGACGGGGATATTCCGACAATACCCACAGGAGACAGCCAGATGCCCGAGATCACCAGCAGTGAATCGTTCCGGCAGTCGCTCAGTGAACTCCCGATCGCGCAGCAGCGACTGGTCGGTGCCCGCTTCATCGCCAATGTGCTCGATCTGACCACGGACGCGCGACTCAAGAGCGCGCAGGAGACGGCCGGCAGGCGGGAGGTGGACGCGCACGAGCTCGAGAGCGCCTATCATGCCGCCCATTCCTCCTATGTGGAGAACCATCCCCGCTCGGACCTGGCGGAGCTGGAATGGAGCAAGCAGGCGGCGCACTTTGTCGCCGAGGCCTGCATGGTCTGCCTGGCCCCCACCTACAGCGAGGCCCAGAAGCACCATCTGGCCGAGAAGGTGGCGAAATACTGCCTGATGGCGAGAATCTGCTCCAGCGTGGAGCACGAGGGGGACTATCCCAATTTCGACGCGACGGACGAGGCGGTGAAGAAAGAGACCCATGCCCAGCGCGATATTCTTTCCCGGTTCCTGGAGGAGGGCTGAGGCGCCGCCGGGCGCGGGCGCCCGTCGGTGATCGGGAGAGCGCGCGGCCCCGGTTCACGGTGGAGGGGGATCGCCCGCTGCGGCGTTGAACGGACGTTGCGCCGGCAGGTCACGGGGGAACGGAAGCCGGGCGGGCAGCGGCCGTCACGGCAGCGCCTGCCTGGCGGGAGGCGGTCCCCGGCCTGCCCGGTCCAAGCGGACGCACCATGCCGCCGCTACGGCCGGGCATCCGCCGCCGGGGGTTCCGCCCCGGCGGCCGGTATCATCCCCCGCACCCGCTCCAGCGCTCCCGGATCGAGCCGCCCCGCCCGGTTCGCCCCGCCGCACAGCGCCCGCCGGAAGCCCAGGTAGTGGGGCTCCAGCGCCAGCAGCTCCGGCACATCCGCCTCCCGCAGCGAGCCCGCCAGCCCCGTCACCAGCCCGAGGTTGCGGCCGAGCGCGAGGAAGGCCTGCAGCTTGCGCCGGCTCACCAGCCCGGGGAGGGCGCCGGCGTGCTTGTCGGCGGTGTCCAGCATCACTCCGGTGAAGCCGGCCGCGCCGATCCGGGCCACCAGGCCGAGATCGGGGGCGCGGTCGGCGAACAGGACCGCCACCAGCCGCACCCCGGCGGCCAGCCGGCCCAGCGCCTCGATGCTGGCCTCGGTGCCCGGCTCGCCGGTGAGCCCCACCTTGACGTAGTCCACTCCGGTGACCGCCATGCGCCGCACCCGGGCCACCAGGGTGGCCGGATCCATGGGCAGGTCGCCCACCGTGGCGCTCACCGGCCGTCGCCGGCGCAAATGATCAACGATGGTCCGCACCCGGGGCTCGGGCAGGGCGCCCAGCGCGCCATGGGCCGGGTCCTTGAGGTCGATGAGGTCGGCGCCCCCGGCCAGGGCCAGATCCGCCTCCTCCTGCGAGCACACGCTCGCCAGCATCCCGGTCATGCGCACGCCTCCCGCCGCCGGTGGGCGGAGACCGCCGCCAGCAGCCACGCCCAGGCCTCCCGCTCCCGCGCCACGGCGGTCTTCTCCACGGCGATGGCGAGGTAGCCGAGCTCCGCGTCGATTTTTTCCGGCGGCAGGCGGTCGAGGCGGCTCACCAGGATGGCCAGCTCCAGCACCGCCGCCTGGGCCCGGTTGAAGCCGCGGAAGGGGGCGTGGGTGGCATGGTGGCGGACGCGGCAGTGCAGCCGCGGGCGCACCGGGTCGTCCTCCACCCGCTCCACGCTCACCTCGGTGTGGGCGATGGCGCCCGCCAGGCGCAGCCCCGCCACCCGGTCGGTGGGCGCCACCGGCCAGTCCCGGCGCCCGGTGAGGCAGCCGGCGAAGACGCGCACGTCGTCGGTGCAGTTGATCGCCGCGCAGCCCTCCCGCAGCAGGTTGTCCAGGGTGCGCGAGGGGCGGAACGGGGCGATGAGCACCTCGCCGCCGCCCTCGCGCACGCCCATGGGGGCGATGTGGGCGCTGCCGTCGGCGTTGCGGGTGGTGACGATGACTTCCTGGATCATCGGTTTCTCCGGTCAGTGGATCACCAGCTCGGCCCCGGCGGTCTCGGCGAGCCGGCCGGGGTCGAGGCGGAAGTTGTCCAGCCGCTGCAGGTGGAAGCGGTCGAACCAGGCCGCCAGCGGCCGCTCGATGGCGCGGTCGTAGTCCGGGTTCACGGCATGGGTGCGCCCCCGCACCGGGTTGACGACCCGGCCGTCGCGCACCACCGGCACGCCGTCCTTGAGCACCAGCCGGGCGGCGCGGAACATCTCCCCCCGGTCCTCGAGGTCGGCGTAGACGGCGATGTCCGCCACCGCGCCGGGGCCGAGGTGGCCGCGGTCGCCGAGCCCCAGCAGGCGCGCGGGCGCGGCGCGGGTCATCGTCGCGATCTCGTACAGGGTGTACTCCCGCTCCAGGTGGCGCAGCAGGCAGGCGTCGGCGGCCTCGGGGTGGATGCGCGCCAGCCAGCGGGCGCGGTGGTCGCGGCTCATGAGCAGGTGGAACAGCTCCGGGTAGGCGGTGAAGGGGGCGCCGTTGGGGTGGTCGGTGGTGAAGAAGACCCGCCACGGGTCGTCCACCAGCAGGAACAGCTCCAGGCCGATGGCCCACTGCAGGGCGTTGACGAAGTTACCGGCCCGGTAGCGGAACGGCACGATGCCGCCGCCGCCGTCCTCGCCCTCCCACAGCGCCCACTTGCGCGGCCGGGCGATGCCGCGGGCGGCGTGCTGGCGCATCACGTCGCCGGAGATGGTCACCGTCTGGCCGAACAGCACCTGGCCCACGTCCACGGTGATGTTGGGATGGCGCCCCAGCGCCTCGGCCAGGCGCGCGGCGCCGGTGGAGAAGCCGTGGGGGCCGTCGGCGCCGTAGCCGTAGAACTGCACGTGGGCCAGGTGCATGGGCAGCCCCTCGGCCGCCTCCATGGTGCGCAGCGCCGTGTCCACGTTGCCGGGCACGCCCAGGTTGTTGCAGTGGACGTGCAGGGGATGCCCGACGCCGAGCGCCACCACCGCCCGCTGCAGGGCGTTGAGGATGCGCCGGGAGGTGACCCCGTAGAAGGGCACCTCGTCGTCGAGCCCGAACTCGCGGGCGTTGAACCTGAAGGCGGCGGCCCCGCCGGCGTTGATCACCTTCACCCCGAGGCACTGGGTGGCGCACAGGGTCCAGGCCACGTAGTCGTTGACGGTGGCCTGCCCGGCGCCCCCGCGCAGCAGCCGCAGCAGGAAGTCGTCGTTGCCGAGAATCGCCAGCCCCGCCTTGTCGAGGATGGGGATGTCGGCCAGCTCCGCGTGGGCGTGGCCGGCGTTGATGGGCAGCACCGCCGGCTCCACCACGGTGGTGAAGCCCATCTCCGCATAGCGGTAGCCGGTGTCGAAGGTGGACCAGGGCGAGCCGCCGAAGGGCAGCCCGGGGTAGCGGGCCTGCCGCGCCACGTGCTGCTCGGGCATCAGCACCCGGGCGTTGTTCACGTTGCCGCCGGCCACGTGGCTGTGGATGTCGATGGCGCCGGCCATCACCACCTGGCCCTCGAGCGGGTAGTGGACGTCCGCCATGGCGGGGTCGGCGGGCGGGGCGCAGATGCGGCCGTCGCGCAGGTAGATGTCGCGCACCTCGCCGTCGATCCCCTGGGCCGGGTCGTAGATGCGTCCGCCGCTGAGCCGGGTCAGCATGTCAGTTCTCCTCCCGCGCGGGGATCAGCCCGAGGATGCGCTCGAGCACCGCCGCGGCGGTGGGCCAGGGATTGTCGCGCAGGCGGCGCAGCCCGAGGGTGGCGAGCCCGTCGCCGCGGTGGATGAGCCCGGCGTGGTCGATGCCCGGCACGCCCACGGGAATGAAGACCGCGGGCTCGGCGGCGAGCCGCAGCCCCGGGTGGCCCACCGCGACGGTGGGCACTGGGGACTCCGGCGGGGCCGGGTCCGGGCGCAGGCAGGAGAGCCACAGCAGGGCGTCGGCCTCGCCGGCCGCCAGCAGGCGATCGCCGCGGTTCAGGTAGGGGTCGTAGACGGCGCGGCCGCCGGCGAGGGCGGTGGGCAGGCTGAAGCCGCTGTGCCAGGCGCAGGCCTGGTGGGCGCTGGCGTCGGCGTCGCCCGCGCCGAGGGGCAGCAGCGCGGCGCGGCCGGTCTCGTTCAGCGACCGGACCAGGCCGGCGGCCTGCTCCAGGGCGAGATCGGCATGGGGGAAGCCGAACTCCGCCGCGCTCCAGGCGATGACCGGGTAGCGGGCCGCCCGCAGCCGCGCCAGCAGCGTCGCCAGCGCCGCCCGCCCGGCGCCGCCCGCCCCGTCGGCCATGACCGGCCGCCCGGCGAGCAGCGCCCGCAGCAGGCCCAGCGCCTCGCCGGCCCGCGCCACGGGCACCGGCAGCAGCTCCGGCGCGAGCGCCCGCACCGCCTCCGGCAGGGTCTCCGGCGCCGCCGGGTCGAGGATCACCAGCGCCGGCCCCGCCCCGCCGTCCAGCCGCTCGGCGGGCCGCAGCACCCGGCCGGCCAGCCGCGGCAGGCGCCGGAACAGGCCGGCGCCCAGCACCACCAGCAGGTCGCAGCGGTTGCGCACCTCGCCCAGGCTGGCGGTCATCCAGCCGTCGCTCTGGAACACGGCGAGGTTGCGCCGCAGGGCGTCGCCGTGGGCATGGTCCACCGTGGCCCCGAGGGCCCGGGCCAGGCGCAGGGCGGCGCGGATGCCGGCGAGATCGGCGGCCAGCCCGCTCACCAGCGGCGCCCGCGCCCCGCCGAGCAGGCCGGCGGCCGCGGCGCAGGCCGCCTCGAGGCTCGCCGGCGCGCCGCCCACCCGCGGGGCGGCCGGGGCCGACAGGGCCGCGTCCGCCGCCGCAGCGGCGGCGTCCAGGATCGGGCAGTCGGGGGCGCTGAAGCGCAGCCGCGCCCCGTTCAGGACCGGTGACAGATCGTCACACCCCAGTGCACAGAAGGGACAGGGGACGGTGGCGGCGGCGGTGGCGGGGCGGGCATCGGTCATGGGCTTCGCTGATCTCTCCTTGCATCCGGCGGGAGATTCAGCAAGAACCGGACCAGCGCCGTTGCGCCGCGCGGGTCAGGCGCGCCGGCGGCGGGTGGGGCCCGGGGCGGTCGGCCGTGCGAGGTCCGCGGCGGGGGGCCGCACCACGCTGCCCCAGTCGAGGGGCTGGTCCTGGACGTAGCGCTTTCCCAGCCGGTGGGCGATCTCCGCCCGCTCCAGCTCCACCCCGAGGTAGAAGGCGTGGCCGCCGTCGCCCTCGACCCCGAGGGCGTGGTAGAGCTCGAACGGGTCGCTGCCGCTGCGCACGCCGTCGCGGTTGTAGACGTGGATGCCCGCCGCGCTCACCTGGATGCGGAAGTTGGGATCGCGCACCGCGCCGGCCGCGGCGGCGATCTCCTCCGGGGTGTAGGGGAAGGGGCGGCGCTCCCGGTGGGCGGCGAGCCCCCCGTGCAGCCGCTTGGGCAGGCGCTGCTCGGCCCGGGCCCGGAACATGATGCGCCGGGCGAGATCCGCCTCGCGCACGGCGCTGGCGCAGTGGGGGCTCACCTGGGTGGTGAGCACGTGGCG
>JAQVKR010000091.1 GCA_028694565.1 Gammaproteobacteria bacterium
GAACAAGGAACAAGGAATTGTAGGTGCGGATTCATCCGCACAGCCCCCGCGGCGCATCGAAGGCGGTGGCAAGCCCGCCCCCGGGCGATTAGCGCCCCCTAATCCTCCACCACCAGCTCCACCGCCGCGAAGGCGTCGTCCACCAGCCGGAACGCCCGCACCTCGGGCGCGCCAACGCCGGCCAGCGAGACAATGAGGTAGAAGGCGTCGGGATAGGCGGCCTGCTCGAGATCGGTGGCCGAGGGCTCGGCCGGGCCGTGGGGATGGGAATGGTAGATGGCGTAGAGCTCCTGGTTCTCCTCGCGCAGGGCGCGGAAGACATCGATCTGCCCGCGCGGGTCCATCTCGAAGCGGTGGGCCGGGTCGGACGCCACGTTGGCCACGGGATGACGGCTCACCGCCACCTCGCCAACGCCGCCGATGAGGCCGCACACCTCGAGGCGCGGCGAGCGCAGGGCATGCCCGACGAGGGCTTCCAGGATGGCGCGCGGCAGGCGCGCCCGGGCGGAGCTCGGTTTCGACATACGCCCAGTGTAGTGCAGAAAAAGAGGGAATAGACAGGATGCACAGGATTGAAGAACAGGATTGTTTATCCGCAGATTACGCCGATCACTCAGGTTCTGCTTTGTCGCGGGGGAGGTCAGCGCCAAGGGCGGGTCGGCGTTCTCCGCGAGGCTGTCGGGTGTGGCCTTCCCGCCTGCCTCTGCGCTTCGCTGCTGCAGCAATGGGCGCGGGCCTGTCAGCCGGCACGGACAATATGCGCAATCTGAGCAATCTGCAGATAGATCCCGATCTTTTTCAAATCCTGTCCATCCTGCAAATCCTGTCCATTCAAACCCTTCTCACCCCCCGAGCAGCGCGGCGAAGGCCTCCGGGTGGCGCTCCATGGCGGTGGCGTAGTAGACCAGCCCCTGGGCGAGGTTGTCGCGCTGGGTGGCGCAGTAGCGGGCGCGGCGGCTCTCGGCCAGCCCGCCGGCGTCCTCGGTGTGGAAGTAGCACAGCGCGCACAGGTTCACCGCCCAGCAGTGGCGGCACCCCTCCAGGTCGATGCGGCCGTTGCGCCGCAGGACCCGCCCGGCCGCATCCGCGTCGAAGCCCCGCTCCACGTCGCCGATGCGCAGGGCCGGCAGCCCCTCCACCTTCTCGCAGACGTAGAAGTGGCCGTCCGGGTGCAGCAGGGGCTTGGTGCGGCCCGGCAGGCAGAAGCCCATCTCCCCGAGGGCGATGCGCGGGTCGCCCACCCGGCGGCGGTGAATGGTCTGCAGCAGGGGGTGGAACACCGCCGAGGCGAAGCTCCGGTGCAGCCGGGTGCGGTCGCGCAGGCCGTCGGCGGCGTGGCACTCGGCCACCAGCGCCAAGTAGCGCCCGAACAGGGCGTCGAGCCCCTCCGCCGCCCAGGGAATCCGCGCCGCCTCGGGAAACTCCGACTGGTCGCAGAGGTTGGCGATGGGCTGGATGCCCATCTCCCCCACCCAGTCGTCGAGGCGCAGGTAGTCCACCGGCGGGGCCAGGGTCATGGCCAGCCGCACCGAGCGCTCCGGGTAGCCGGGGTCCCGCGCCCGCAGCCGCGCCAGGAACGCCGCCGCGGCGGCGTACTGGCCGCGTCCGGTGCGCTTGGCCACCCGGTAGCGGTCGTTCACCGGGGCCGGCCCGTCGAGGCTCAGCAGCACCCCGAACCGGTGCCGCACCAGGAAGTCGAGCGCCGCGTCGTCCACCCGGGTGCCGTTGGTGGTGACGATGTAGCCCACGGTGCGGCCGGGCCAGGCCGCCGCCACGTGCTCCACCACCGCGCGGATGAGGGGGAAGTTCAGGAACGGCTCGCCGCCGTAGAAGGAGATCACCAGCTCGGCGTCCGGGGCGGCCTGCTCCAGCAGGCGGTCCACCCCGGCGCGGGCGGTCTCCGGGTCCATGTGGGCCGGCGCGGCGGCGCCGCGGGGGCGGTCCTGGCCATGCTGGAAGCAGTAGCGGCAGGCGAGGTTGCAGTGATCGGTGACCTTGAGCGCCAGGTTGCGCAGGCCGCCGTGGAAGGCCGCCTCCACCGCGGCGCGCGGGTAGCGCCGATCGGGGGTCAGGCGGGCGGGCTCCACCGCGGCGAACAGGCCCCGGGCGCGCAGCGCCTCCGCCTCGGCGCGCACCTCGGCCACCGCCGCCGCGGGCTGGCCGTGGGCGCGGGCGATGGCCGCGTCGTCCGGGGAGTCCAGCACCGCGGGCAGGAGCCGCTCGAACAGCCCGCCCACGGCCAGGATGTGGCCGGTGGGGGTATCGAGGAGATAGCGGCCGGCGGCGGTGCGGAAGGTCTTGAACAGCACGTGCAAGACACGGCGGCCGCGGCGGGAGCCGCGGCCGCCGCTGGCCTCAGGCGGTCAGTCCGCCCGCGACCCCGCCGCCGAGGGCGACGGCGTTGCTGATGTCTCCGGTGCACTTGGCGCGGTCGTAGCAACCGCCCTCGCAGGCATCCATGCAGCGGGTGACCTTGCCCTCGTCCCGTTCCTCCCGGTGGGAGGTGAGCTGATCGAAGGCGGCGATGGCCGCCCGGCAGTTCTCGCGCATCTTCTCATCCATGCCAGTTTCTCCTTGAGCAATACCACGGCATTTGTAAGGTTAGCGCCTCCCGCCCCCCTTGCCCAGCGGAAGTTGCACCCCGCGCGGAGACATGGACTCAATAGACAGGATTTACAGGATGCACAGGATTTAAAAGATCAAGTTCTATCCGCAGATTACGCCGATTTCGCAGATTGTCCGTGCCGGCTGGCAGACCCGAGCCCATTGCTGCCGCGGCGGTGCTCAGGGATTGGCGGGCCAGGCCCCTGTCACTGTGCCTCGCAGAGAAGGTCGACCCGACTTCAGCCCTGACCTTCCTCACGACAAAATAGAATCTGCGTAATCTGCGGATAAACAATCCTGTCCATCCTGTAAATCCTGTCTATTCATCTTTTCTCTCCTCCGCGGCGCAGCGGCAACGACGCCGGGCCGCGTGCTAAACTTCACGATCCCTTTGCAGCCCGAAGAAGCCCCAGAGCAATGACCCAGCAGCCCCATCCCATCGAAGCCCTTCTGCGCGAGCGCATCCTCGTCCTCGACGGCGCCACCGGCACCATGATCCAGCGCCACAGGCTGGAGGAGGCGGACTACCGCGGCGAGCGCTTCGCCGACTGGCCGTCGGACCTGAAGGGCAACAACGACCTGCTGGTGCTCACCCGCCCGGACGTCATCACCGGCATCCACGAGGGCTACCTGGAAGCCGGCGCGGACATCATCGAGACCAACACCTTCAACGCCAACGCCGTCTCCATGGCCGACTACGGCATGGAGGCGCTGGTGCGCGAGCTGAACGTGGCGGCCGCGCGGCTGGCTCGGGAGGCGGCGGACCGCTTCGGCACCCCGGAACGGCCGCGCTTCGTGGCCGGCGTGCTCGGCCCCACCAACCGCACCGCCTCCCTGTCGCCGGACGTGAACGACCCGGGCAAGCGCAACATCCACTTCGACGAGCTGGTGGCCGCCTACACCGAGGCCGCCCTCGGGCTGCTGGAGGGCGGCGCGGACCTCATCCTCATCGAGACCATCTTCGACACCCTCAACGCCAAGGCGGCGGTGTTCGCCCTGGAGGGGCTGTTCGAGGCCGGCACGCCGCGCGTCCCGGTGATGATCTCCGGCACCATCACCGACGCCTCCGGGCGCACCCTCTCCGGGCAGACCGCCGAGGCGTTCTGGAACTCGCTGCGCCACGCCCGGCCGGTCTCCTTCGGGCTGAACTGCGCGCTGGGGGCCCGGGAGCTGCGCCAGCACGTGGAGGAGCTCTCCCGCATCTGCGACGTGCCCGTCTCCGCCCACCCCAACGCGGGGCTGCCCAACGCCTTCGGCGAGTACGACGAGTCCCCCGAGGCCATGGCCGCCGAGATCGGCGAGTGGGCCGCCGCGGGCTTCCTCAACATCGTCGGCGGCTGCTGCGGCACCACCCCGGACCACATCCGCGCCATCGCCGCGGCGGTGTCCGAACACCCGCCGCGCCGGGTGCCGGAGACCGTGCCCGCCTGCCGCCTCTCGGGGCTGGAGCCGCTGAACATCACCACCGGCTCGCTGTTCGTGAACGTGGGCGAGCGGGCCAACGTCACCGGCAGCGCGAAGTTCAAGCGCCTCGTCCTGGAGGGCAACTACGGCGAAGCCCTGGAAGTGTGCCGGGAGCAGGTGGAGAACGGCGCCCAGGTCATCGACATCAACATGGACGAGGCCATGCTCGACGGCGAGCGGGCCATGGTCACCTACCTCAACCTGCTGGCCTCCGAGCCCGACATCTCCCGGGTGCCGGTGATGCTCGACTCCTCCAAGTGGTCCATCATCGAGGCGGGGCTGAAGTGCCTGCAGGGCAAGGGCATCGTCAACTCCATCAGCCTCAAGGAGGGCGAGGAGCAGTTCCTGCAGCACGCCCGGCTGCTGCGCCGCTACGGCGCGGCGGTGATCGTCATGGCCTTCGACGAGCAGGGCCAGGCCGACACCCTGGAGCGCAAGCGGGAGATCTGCAGGCGCTCCTACCGGCTGCTCACCGGGACGGTGGGCTACCCGGCCGAGGACATCATCTTCGATCCCAACATCTTCGCCATCGCCACCGGCATCGAGGAGCACGACAACTACGCGGTGGACTTCATCGACGCCACCCGCTGGATCCGGGAGCACCTGCCCCACGCCATGATCTCGGGCGGGGTCTCCAACGTCTCCTTCTCCTTCCGCGGCAACAACGCGGTGCGCGAGGCCATCCACTCGGTCTTCCTCTACCACGCCATCGAGGCGGGCATGACCATGGGCATCGTCAACGCCGGCCAGCTGGCGGTCTACGACGAGCTGCCCGCGGAGCTGCGTGAGCGGGTGGAGGACGTGGTGCTCAACCGCCGCCCCGACGCCACCGAGCGGCTGCTGGAGATCGCCGACCAGTACAGGGGCGGCGGCGTGGAGGCGAAGAAGGAGGATCTCGCCTGGCGCGAATGGCCGGTGGCGAAGCGCCTGGAGCACGCCCTGGTGAAGGGCATCGACGCCTTCGTGGAGGAGGACACCGAGGAGGCGCGGCTGACCTTCGACCGTCCCATCCAGGTGATCGAGGGCCCGCTCATGGACGGCATGAACGTGGTGGGCGACCTGTTCGGCGAGGGCAAGATGTTCCTGCCCCAGGTGGTGAAGTCCGCCCGCGTCATGAAGAAGGCGGTGGCCCACCTCATCCCCTACATCGAGGCGGAGAAGCAGGCGGGCGCCAAGGCCCAGGGCCGCATCCTCATGGCCACGGTGAAGGGCGACGTCCACGACATCGGCAAGAACATCGTCGGCGTGGTGCTCCAGTGCAACAACTTCGAGGTCATCGACCTCGGCGTCATGGTGCCGGCGCAGAAGATCCTCGACGAGGCGAAGAGCCGCGAGGTGGACCTCATCGGCCTGTCCGGCCTCATCACCCCGTCGCTGGAGGAGATGGCCCACGTGGCCAAGGAGCTCCAGCGGGAGGGCTACGCCACGCCGCTGCTCATCGGCGGGGCCACCACCTCCAAGGCCCACACGGCGGTGAAGATCGCCCCCGGCTACGAGCAGCCGGTGGTGTGGGTGAAGGACGCCTCCCGCGCCGTGGGCGTGGCCCAGAAACTCATCAGCGACGACCTCAGGGCCGCCTACCTGGAGGAGATCGTCGCCGAGTACGATCGCGTGCGGGACGACTTCGCCGCCCGCCAGAGCGCCACCCGCCTCAATACCCTGGCCGAGGCCCGCGCCAACCGGACCGCCCTCGACTGGGACGCCTACACCCCGCCCCGCCCGAAACTCCTCGACCTGCCGGAGGGCGCCTTCGCTCTCCCGCCGGCGGCGCCGCGGGACGCAACGCCCAATCGGCGAGAGGGCTCGCCTCCTACGACAGGGCGCCCCGAGATGCCCGTAGGAGGCCAGCCCCTGGCCGAAGCTCAGGGCGGGAACGGCCCCGCAGGAGGCCAGCTCCTGGTCGAAGCTCAGGGCGGAAACGGCCCCGCAGGAGACCAGCCCCTGGCCGAAGCTCAGGGCGGAAACGGCCCCGCAGGAGGCCAGCTCCTGGCCGAAGCTCAGGGCGGAAACGGCCCCGCAGGAGGCCAGCCCCTGGACGAATCTCAGGGCGGAAACGGCCCCGTAGGAGGCCAGCCCCTGGCCGAAGCTCAGGGCGGAAACGGCCCCGTAGGAGGCCAGCCCCTGGCCGAAGCGGCGCCCGCCGTAGCCTCCCTGGTAGCCGAACATCTCCAGCAGACCGGCCCCCTCACCATCGAGCGCGCCGGCGGCACGGTCACGCTGACCCTGACCGACATCCCGCTCGCCACCCTGCTCCCCTACATCGACTGGACCCCCTTCTTCCACGCCTGGGAGATGCGCGGCAGCTACCCCGCCATCCTCGACGACGCCGACAAGGGCGAGCACGCCCGCCAGCTCTTCCACGATGCGCGGGAGATGCTGAAGGTGATCGTGAGTGAGCGCTGGCTAACCGCCCGTGCCGCGGTGGGCCTCTACCCCGCCAACAGCGTCGATCTGGACGACGTGGCCCTCTACGCCGGCGAGGACCGCGCGGAGACCCTCGCCACCCTCCACTTCCTGCGCCAGCAGAAGGCCCAGCCCAAGGGCCGGGCCAACCAGTGCCTGGCCGACTTCGTGGCCCCGGAGGAGCGGGGAGCGACCGACTACGTGGGGCTGTTCGCCTGCACCGCCGGCATCGGCATCGACGCCAAGGTGGCCGAGTTCGAGGCCGCCCACGACGACTACGACGCCATCCTGCTCAAGGCCCTGGCCGACCGCCTCGCCGAGGCCCTGGCCGAATGGCTCCACGAGCGCGTGCGCAAGGAGTACTGGGGCTACGCCCCCGACGAGGCGCTCGACAACGACGCCCTCATCCACGAGAAGTATGCCGGCATCCGCCCAGCCCCCGGCTACCCCGCCTGCCCCGAGCACACCGAGAAGGGCCTGCTCTGGCAGGTCATCGATGTGGAAACCAGGATTGGACTGAGCCTGACCGAGAGCTACGCCATGGTCCCCACCGCGGCGGTCTCCGGCATCTACCTCGCGAACCCGGAGTCGAAGTACTTCGCCGTGGCCAGGATCGCCCGGGACCAGGTGGAGAGCTACGCGGAGCGGAAGGGGATGACGGTGGAGAAGGCGGAGCGGTGGCTGGCGCCGAATCTGGGGTATACCCCGTAGAAGGCAGTCAATCTGCCGTTCAAAAGGGGACGGAGGGAATGTTTTATATTCCCTCCGTCCCCTTTTATCGCTAGCCGCGGAGCTTCGCTGCGTCGGCTGAAGCGTCTTGTTGGGCCTTCTCCTTCTCTTTCAGGCGCGTCTCAAGCGCGGAGTGTGTGATTCACAGACATCGTTTCACTATGATCTGTCTCCATGGATCACGAAATCTCAGCGCGTCTGAAATGGGTTCAACTGTATGAGGAGATTGGCAACGCAGGACTCGTTTGCCGGCGGTGCGGGATCTCGAGACCCGCACTACGGAAGTGGTGGCGCCGCTATCAGGCTCAAGGGCATGACGGACTCAAGAGCCAGAGCCGGCGACCCAAGACATCCCCCGCGCAGAAGCTAGATCCGACGACGCAGGGGCTGATTCTCGGATTGCGGAGCAAGCGAAAACTAGGGGCCAGGCGGATTCAGAGCGAACTTGCTCGGTTGCATGGGATGCTTCTCTCGTTGGCCACGATTCACAAGGCGCTGTCCCGCAACCAGGTCAGGCGGATCCGGTTTGAGCGGCGCAAGGCACACTACAAGCGCTACGAAAGACCGATTCCTGGAGAGCGAGTTCAGATGGACACCTGCAAGATAGCGCCAGGACTTTATCAATACACCGCTGTCGATGACTGCACCAGGTACCGAGTGCTGGCGCTTTTCGACAGAAGGACTGCCGCGAACACTCTGGAGTTCATCGATCAAGTTCTCGAAGAGATGCCCCTTCCTATCCAGCGATTCCAAACGGACCGTGGCCGAGAATTCTTCGCGCAGAAAGTGCAACGTCGCATGATGGAACTGGCCATCAAGTTCCGGCCCATAAAACCCCGGTCACCCCACCTGAACGGAAAGGTGGAGCGCTCCCAGAGGACTGACCTAGAGGAGTTCTACCCGAATGTCGACTTAACCGATAGTCGCCTCCACGACCTCTTGGCGGAGTGGCAGCACTACTACAACTGGCATCGCCCACACGGTGCCCACAGGGGCCGCCCGCCCATGGATAAGTTCTTTGAGGTTATCCACGACACACCGTATTGGGATGATGTGTATGAGAAGTACGATGCAGCGCTAGAACGCATTCAAGAGGCCGACTATCAGCTGGTTCTACACCTCCGAAAATTGAAACGATGCCTATGAATCACACAAAATATTCAACATCGAGTAATTTTACATATCCTCTTGTATTTATCATCCTGAATTCAACTCGTAAGTGCAACTCAGTTTGGCGGTGAGAGGACAAGCCACGGTAGCATCATGGCCCCCTCTAACCGCCAAGAAAGAGGAGCACGATGAGAGGCTACACGCAGCTTGCCCAAG
>JAQVKR010000092.1 GCA_028694565.1 Gammaproteobacteria bacterium
GGCAGGATGATCCACTCCGCGCCCTGTTGCCGGGCGGCGCGCACCAGCCGCTCGGCCTGGACCAGGTTCGCCTCCACATCGGCGAGCTTCGGCGTCATCTGGATGGCGGCGGCGCGCAGCCGCACGGGCGGGGCCGGCGGGAGGGCGCCGGCCAGGGCCAGCTCCGGGCAGGCGCCCGCCAGCAGGCCGCCGGCGAGCCAGCGGGTGAAGCGGCGCCGGCTGATGTCGTGAGTCGTCATGTCGGTTCTCCTGTCGCGGGCGTGGCCGCCGCTCAGCCGTCGCCGCCGAAATCCACC
Organism: Gammaproteobacteria bacterium; assembly: GCA_028694565.1. GTDB lineage: Bacteria > Pseudomonadota > Gammaproteobacteria > DSM-26407 > DSM-26407 > Thioalbus. The sequence continues at coordinate 297 of JAQVKR010000092.1, forward strand.
GGGGCCTGCGGCCGGGTGTCCACCTTCAGGGTGAAGATGTCCGGGCGGGCGTAGTGGCCCACCACGTCGAGGGTGCGCCGGGCGATGTCCACCCGCCGGGGGTCGATGTCGGCCTGGAGGATGCCCTCCTCGCCGCGCAGCGGGCCGGCGACGATCGCCCCGCCCGGGGCGATGACGACGGAGTCGCCCGGGTTGATCCAGTCCTCCCCCTCTGGGTAGAGCGTGGCCCGCTCGGGGAAGTCCCCGGGCAGGTCGCGCGTCCGCAGGACCGTGCCGCTGCCCAGCACCCAGCAGCACCCCTCCCGGGCGATGTGGCGCAGGGTTCCGATCCAGTCCTCGCCGCTGTCGTAGGTGGGGGCGATGTAGATCTCGATGCCCTGGGCGTAGAGGGCATAGCGGGCCAGGGGCATGTAGTTCTCCCAGCACAGCAGTGTTCCCACCCGGCCGGCGGGGGTCTCCACCACCTTCAGCCCCGAGGCGTCCCCGAAGCCCCAGACCATCCGCTCCGGGTTGGTGGGCATCAGCTTGCGGTGGCGGTTGAGCACCGTGCCGTCCGGGCCGATGACGACGAGGGTGTTGTAGAGGGTCGCCCGGCCGAGCCGGCCGTCGCGCTCGTTCAGGCCGCAGACGACGCTCACCCGGTGCCGCCGGGCGGCCTCCTGGAGCGGGGCCAGGTCGCCCCGCTCGAGATCCACGGCGTTGTCCTGCAGGCGCGCGTGCAGCGCCTCGCTCAGGGTCCAGTCCCCGCCGGGCCGCAGCCGCCAGATCCAGGCCGGGTAGCCGGGGATGAAGGCCTCCGGGAAGATGACCAGCTCCGCGCCGCCGGCCACGGCCTCGTCCACCAGGCCGGTGGCCTTCCGGATCGTCGCTTCCCGGTCCAGGAACACCGGAGGGACCTGCGCAATCGCCACTCGGGTCATGATCACTTCTCCTGCTCGGTTGGGTTCGGGACGGCCGATTTCCGCCGTGCGCGGCCGGAACCGGGGTCAGCGGGTGCCCACGGCGAGGACCAGCTCGCAGGGACCGGTGAAGCGGCCGCCGTGCTCGAACGTCTCCAGCGCCTGCTCGATCTCCGCCCAGGCCGCCTCCTGCTCCCCGTCGTCGAGCCCGGAGAGCATCTGGTGCAGCGCGCCGAAGGACTCCTTCTCGAAGCGCAGGCACTCGCCGGCGGAGTCGAGCTCGATGGGTGCGTCGAGGGTTTCCACCTGCAGGTCCCTGAAGCCGGCGTCGGCGAAGGCCCGCTCCAGCACGCCCGGCGCGCCGAGGCTGAAGGGCCCGGGCTGGCCCGGCAGGGGCGGGGGGAGGTTGGCCCGGCGGCGGATGATGGAGACCGGGACCGAGAAGAAGGGGTTGCGCTCGGCCGTGGAGTAGACGATGGCCGCCACCTTGCCGCCCGGCTTCACGGCGTGCTTCATGCCGCCGAGGGCCTTCTGCCGGTTCGGGAAGTAGATCATGCCCACGCGGGAGATGACCGCGTCGAACCCTCCGGGCTCCAGCTCCGCCAGGCTCTCGCCGTCCAACTCCCGGGTGGTGACGTTGCCGTGGCCCTCGGCCCGGGCCGAGGTCTCCGCGTAGGCGAGGATCGACGGCGAGATGTCCGTGGCCAGGACCCGGCCGCCGGCGCCGACGCGCCGGGCCACGGCCAGGGTCTGCTCTCCGGCGCCGGCGGCCACGTCGAGCACGCGGGCGCCCGCCCCGATCCCCGCCAGGTCGAGCATGCGCTCGGTGGCGGGACCGAGCCACCGGTGCAGGAGCGGCCCCCAGCGGTGCCAGGCCTCGGCGGCCCGCTCCCACTGCGCCCGGGTGGTCCGCTTGTAGCGGATGGGATCGAAGCTGGGCTGGTTGCCGGTCATGATGTCCCTCCAGGCGCCGGTCGCGGCGCTCGCCGGTGATGGATGAAATGCCGCCCGTTCGGTAGCAGGGATAGGCCGCCGCGCTGGATAAAACCCGAGAAACGGACTAAGATTTTCCGAAGGAAGTAAAAAAATCATAAAAACAACAAGTTAAAGCTTCCGTTCAGGAGCGATCAAAATGATCCCCAAAACGGATGTGGAACAGGATTCCCTGTGGGACGGCACCCGGATCGGCGACTGGCGGCTCTACCCGAGCCTCCATGAGATGCGCCGCGGCGACGAGGTGGTCCGGCTCGAGCCCAAGGCGGTCGCCCTGCTGGTGCGGCTGGCGGAGCGGGCCGGCCGGATGGTGAGCCGGGAGGAGCTGCTGGACCGGGTCTGGCCCGGGGTGGTGGTGGGGGACGACTCCCTGACCCAGGCGGTGATCAAGCTGCGCCGCGCCCTGGGCGACCAGCCGCGTCATCCGGACTACATCCAGACCATCCCCAAGCAGGGCTACCGCCTCATCGCGGCGGTCGAGGCGCCGGCATCCGGCCCGCTAGGGACGGCGGCGGGGACGCCCGTTCCCCGCCGCGCCGGCGCGGCGCTGATCGCGGGGGGGCTCCTCCTGGCCGTGCTGCTGCTCGGCTACCTCGCGCTCCCCGGGAACCGGGAGGCGGAAACGGCGGGCGGCGGCGCGGATGTCTCCAACGCCTCCGAGGCGGGGAGCGCGGCCGGGGAGGAGCCCCTGACCGTCGCGGTGCTGCCCTTCGAGCCCCTGCGGGAGGGGGTGGAGCAGGACAACCTGGCGCGGGGCATCACCGCCGACCTGGTCACCGATCTCTCCCGGCTGTCGGGCCTGTGGGTCATCAGCACCCACTCGGTCTTCGGTCACGACGACGGGGAGGGCGCGGCGGCGGCGGCCTCGGCCTCGGCCCGCTACTACGTCTCCGGCAGCGTGCAGCGCACCCCCGGGCGGCTGGAGGCCCACATCCGGCTCATCGACTCGGGCAGCGGGCGCCAGCTCTGGTCGGAGCGCTTCGATCGCCCCATCGGCGATCTCTTCGACGTGCAGGCGGAGATCAGCCGCCAGGTGGTGCGGATCCTGGAGGTCAAGCTGACCCGGGCCGAGCACTGGCGGCTGGCGCGGCGCTACACCCGCAACCTGGATGCCTACGAGCTGTTCCTCCAGGGGCAGGCGGCGCTGCTGGTGCGCCAGGAGCGGGAAAACCTCAATGCCCGCCGGCTCTACCAGCGCGCCATCGAGCTCGATCCCACCTTCGCGCGGGCCTACGCGGGGCTGGCGCTGAGCTACGTGGCGGACTACCGCAACCAGTGGGGCGCGGACGGGGCGGCCGCCCTGGCGCGGGCCTCGGAGATGGCGCAGACGGCGCAGGGGATCGACCCCGGCATTCCCGAGGTCTACTGGGTGCTGGGCTACATCGAGACCCAGCGCCGCAACCACGGCCAGGCCATCGCCCACCTGGAGACCGCGCTCGGGCTGGACCAGTCCTTCGCCGACGCCTACGCCCTGATGGGCGGCATCAACACCTACGCCGGCCACCCCGATCGGACCGTGAAGCTGATCCGCCAGGCCATGCGCCTCAATCCCGAGGCCGGCTACCTCTACTTCCTGCTGCTGGGGCGGGCCTACTTCTTCATCGGCGATCCCGAGCAGGCGATGATCAACCTGCGCGAGGCGCTGGCGCGCAACCCGGCCAACCTGGAGGCCCACGTCTACCTGGCGGCGGCGGCCGCCGCCCGCGGCGACCGGGAGACCGGGGAGTGGGAGGTGGACGAGATCCTGGCGCTGCGGCCGGGGTTCGACACCGAGGCGTGGCTGGCCACCTACCCGATGACCGCCGCCGGCCAGATCCGCAAGCTGAGTGCGGCGCTGGCGTCGCTCGGGCTGTAGCGGGGCGGCCAATCGACGCGGCATTGGTGCCGGCATTCCGGCTCCGTGGCATTCCGTCATTCAGCACCCTACAATCCTCATCCCATGAACGGCCCCGATCCCAGCAATCCCCATCCCCTCGCCGGCTTTCCCCAGGTCTGCTACATTCGCAACACCGTCCACAATCCGCAGATCGAGATCGGCGAGTACACCTACTACGACGATCCCGACGACGCCGAGGGGTTCGAGCGCAATGTCCTCTACCTCTTTCCCTTCATCGGCGATCGGCTGGTGATCGGGCGCTTCTGCGCCATCGGCCGGGGGGCGAGGTTCATCATGAACGGCGCCAATCACGCCCTCGGCGGTTTCTCCACCTATCCCTTCCACATCTTCGGCAACGGCTGGGAGCGGAACGCGCCGGATCCGGCCGCCGAACCCCACAAGGGCGATACCGTCATCGGGAACGATGTCTGGATCGGATACGACGCCCTGGTAATGCCCGGGGTCAGGGTGGGCGACGGCGCGGTCATCGCCGCCCGCTCGGTGGTGGCATCCGACGTCGCGCCCTATACCATCGTTGGCGGGAATCCGGCCCGCACCATCCGGCAGCGCTTCCCCGACGCGGTGGTGCAGGCGCTGCTGGAGATGCGGTGGTGGGACTGGAGCATCGACAGGATCACCCGCAACCTGGAGCATCTCGCGGCCGCCGATATCGAGGCGCTGCGGGAGGCGCGGTAGGGGTTGCGGAGCGCATACGCAGGAATCGGTGCATGACTGGATTGCAGAAACTCGGCTTCATCCTCGCCGGCCTCGGCTTCCTCGCCCTGGGCGGCCTCCTCGCCTTGCTGGGCTATCGGCACGACTCCCTCGTCCTGCTCGGCATCGGTCCGCTGATGATCCTCACCGGGGTGCTCTGGCTCGGGCTGGTGGCCCGGACCCTGCGCCGCCGGCGCGCGGGCGGCGGCTGAACCGGAGCCGTCCGCAATCCCGGGCGGCGCCGGGAATGGCCTATGCTTACTGAAAGCGGGGTATGGCCGGCGGCGACCGGCGGGGGGAAATGGGCCCGTACATCCATGACATCGATCCCGTCATCGGCACGGTCCTGGGCGTCCACCTGTGGTGGTACGGGCTGAGCTACAGCCTCGGCTTCCTGAGCGCCCACCTCTTCATCCGCCGCCATCGGGAGCGGCTCGGAATCTCCCTGCAATCGGTCTACGGCCTCAGCCTGCTGCTGGCCGCGGGCGTCCTCCTCGGCGGGCGCGCCGTGGAGGTGGCGTTCTACGAGTGGCCCTTCTACGGCGGGCACCCCGCCCTCATCCCCGCCTACTGGCTCGGCGGCATGGCCACCCACGGGCTGCTGGCCGGCGGCCTGCTGGGCATCTGGATCTTCTCCCGGAGCCACGGCATCGCCTTCCTGCGCCTGACCGACGCCCTCTCCATCCCCGCGGCCTTCATCATGGGCGTGGGGCGGCTGGGCAACTTCATCGACGGCCAGATCGTGGGCAGCGTCACCGACGCGTGGTGGGCGGTGAAGTTTCCGGACGCGGAGGGGTTCCGCCATCCGGTGGTGCTCTACGACGGGCTGAAGAACCTGCTCATCATCCCGGTGCTGATGCTGGTCTGGCGGCGGCATCTGCCGCCGGGGGTGCGCAGCGGGCTGTTCCTGTTCCTCTACGCGTTCCTGCGCATCTTCATCGACCTCTTCCGCGAGTACCCCACCACCCTGCTGGGGCTGGCGACGGGGCAGGGCCTCAACCTCCTGATGTCCCTCATCGGGCTGGCGCTGATCGGGGTCGGCTTCCGGCTTGGCCGTGCGCCGGGAAAGGCCCCGGCCGGGCCGCCGGTCGCGGCGGAGGGCGGCGGCCTGGCCTGGCGGCGCCTGGCGTTCCTGCTGGTGCTGCTGTTCCCGCTGATCATCCCCAGCGACTGGACCCAGGACGTGCCCGTCCGCTACGGCGGGCGCCATCCCGGCCTGGCCCACTCGGCGCTCTACCCGGCCATCGACGCCATCCCCGAGGGGGCCGTCTGGGACACCTGGGACGGCCCGCAGCCCCTGGCCGGGGAGTGAGGCCGCCGGACGGCTGTGGACCTTCCACCGGCAATGAAACATCATGCACGGCAGGAGCCGGTGCCGTGCCGCCGCCAGGGCGGCGGCACGGCGGGGAGTATGAGGACAGGGAGAACTCTTAAAGATGTCGTGGGGGAAAACCGCACTTTCGTTCCGCACGCGGCTGGTGGCTATCGTGATCATGGTGCTGGCGGTGGGCTTCATCACCACCAGCGCCATCAGCTTCAACGTCTCCCGGGAGAGCCTGCGCGAGACCATCGTCGTGAACGAGCTGCCGCTCACCAGCAACAATATCTACTCCGACATCCAGGTGGACCTGCTGCGGCCGGTCTTCGTCTCCTCGCTGATGGCCAACGACACCTTCCTCAAGGACTGGGTGCAGGGCGGCGAGCAGGACGAGAGCCGGATCCGGCGCTACCTGGACGAGATCCGGCTCAAGTACGGCGCCTTCACCACCTTCTTCGTCTCCGAGCGGACCCGCAACTACTACCATTTCACCGGTGTGACCCAGCGGGTGGACGAGACGGACCCCCGCGATGAGTGGTTCTTCCGCGTGCGCGCCATGGCGGCGCCCTACGAGATCAACGTCGACCACAACGCCGAGCAGGGCGACACCCTGACCATCTTCATCAACTACCGCGTGCTCGACGAGAAGGGGCATTTCCTCGGCGCCGCCGGGGTGGGCCTGCAGCTGGACACGGTGGCCCGGATTCTCACCCAGTACTCCCAGAACTACCGGCGGACCATCTATTTCGTCGATGGCTCGGGGCGGATCGCGCTGCGCTCCGAGGGTGCGCGCATCACCGCCGACAACATCCACCAGGCCGAGGGCATGGGCGAGGTGGCGGATCGCATCCTGGGCGTCGATCACCTCTCGCTGAGCTACCCGAGCGGCGACGGGACCGTCCTGCTCAGCTCGCGCTACATCCCCGAGCTGAAATGGTGGGTGCTGGTGGAACAGAAGGAGGCGCAGGCGACCACGGGGCTGCGCCAGAGCCTCATGGTCAACTTCCTGGTCGGGCTGGTGGTCATCGGACTGACCATCCTGATGGTGGTCTACACGGTCAACCATTTCCAGGCCCGGCTGGAGATGCTGGCCACCACCGACAAGCTCACCGGCATCGGCAACCGCCAGGTGTTCGATATCAGCCTGGAGCAGGACCTCAAGGTCATGCAGCGCTACGGCGCGCCGTTCTCGGTGTTCATGTTCGATATCGACCGGTTCAAGGACATCAACGACACCTATGGCCATCTCGAGGGGGACCGGGTGCTGCGCACGGTGGCGCTGCTGGGCCGGGAGAGCCTGCGCGAGTCGGATCTGATCTGCCGCTGGGGCGGTGACGAGTTCATCGTCGTCGCCCGCCAGTGCCGCCTCGAGGACGGCCTCCGGGTGGCGGACAAGCTGCAGCGGAGCATCGAATCGACGCCGCTGCTGCGGGACGGCCGGACGGTGACCATTACCCTGGGCATCACCGAGTGCCGGCCCGGGGACGATGCCGACGCCATCCTGCTCCGGGTGGACCAGGCGTACTATGCCGCCAAGCGCGCCGCCCGGGGGCAGGAGGAGGCGGTCGCGCAAGCGGGTTGAGGCGCCGCCGGGGCCGGCGCGCGGAGAAGGAGCGGACATGAAGACCATCGGCCTGCTGGGCGGCATGAGCTGGGAATCCACCCTCAGCTACTACCGGCTCATCAACGAGGAGGTGAAGGCGCGCCTGGGCGGCCTCCACTCGGCCCGGATCTGCCTCTACAGCGTCGATTTCGATCCTCTCGAGAAGCTGCAGCAGGCGGACGACTGGGAGGGGATCGGGCGCCTGCTCAGCGCGGCGGCGCGCCGGGTGGAGGCGGGCGGGGCCGACTTCCTGCTCATCTGCACCAACACCATGCACCGGGTGGCGCCGCAACTGGAGCGTCAGCTGGCCATCCCCATCCTGCACATCGCCGACGCCACCGCGGAGCGGCTCGTGGCCGACGGCATCCGGCGGGTGGGGCTGCTCGGCACCCGCTTCACCATGGAGCAGGATTTCTACCGGGGCCGCCTGGCGGACAGGCACGGACTGGAGGTGCTGGTGCCGGAGGCGGCGGAGCGGGAGGTGGTCCACCGGATCATCTACGGGGAGCTCTGCCAGGGGAAAATCAGCGCGGATTCGCGGCGGCTGTACCTGGACATCATCGCCGGCCTCGCCGCCCGCGGCGCCGGGGCCGTGATCCTGGGCTGCACCGAGATTGCCCTGCTGGTGCGCCAGGAGCATACTCCGGTCCCCCTCTACGACACCACCGCGATCCATGCCCGCCAGGCCGTCGATCGGGCCCTGGAGCGGTGAGCGGAGCGGCCGGGCGGTGCAGAAAAACGCCGCGTTCCGGGGCGGACCGCGGCGCCAAGGGAGGGGTCGAACAAGCGCAATGACCGGAA
>JAQVKR010000093.1 GCA_028694565.1 Gammaproteobacteria bacterium
CGACGAGTCGCATATCCCGCACCAGCCGGGCATCCTGCCGATAGCCGCGTCCCAGTCCACGCCAATCGGCGTGAATCTGCGGTTGAACGGTTTATCCTTTTCTCTGCTTCGTGTCCTCCGTGCCTTCGTGGTGAGATCTGAATCGATACTGGAGAAACAAGCATGCCCGGAAATCCCGTCACCGGCGCCGGCGCCCTGCTCCGGGGGTTCGGCCTGATTCTCCGTCCCGGCCTGCGCCGCTACGTGCTCGTGCCGCTGGCCATCAACGTCGCGCTGTTCGGCGCCGGCATCTGGTACGCCTTCAGCTGGCTGGAGGCGCTCTCGGGCTGGATCCAGGGCTACCTGCCCGGCTGGCTCGACTGGCTTACCTGGCTGATCTGGCCCCTGTTCATCATCAGCGCCCTGCTGCTGGTCTTCTACGGCTTCTCGCTGCTGGCGAATCTCATCGCCGCCCCCTTCAACGGGCTGCTGGCGGAGCGGGTGGAGTTGCTGCTCACCGGCAGGAGCGCCGGTGATGGCGGCGGCTGGCGCAAGGCGCTGGCCGAATTCCTGCCCATGCTGGCCAACGAGTTGCGCAAGCTGCTCTACATGGCGGCCTGGAGCCTGCCCTTCCTGCTGCTGTTCGTCATCCCGGTCATCAACCTCGCCGCCCCGTTCCTGTGGCTCGCCTTCAGCGCCTGGATGCTGGCGCTGGAGTACGCCGACTACCCCATGGGCAACCACGGCATCGGCTTCCGCGACCTGCGCCGCCGCCTGCGCCGGCAGCGCCTGCTCTCCCTGGGCTTCGGCGGCGCCGTCCTGGCCGGCACGGTCATCCCGCTGGTGAACCTGGTGGTCATGCCTGCCGCGGTGGCCGGCGCCACGGCGCTTTGGGTGGACGAGTACTCGAAGGAAAGCCCGTAACTTGTTTAATACATTAGGTATTATGTGTCAGGTTGTGTGACAGCAAGGGCGTTGGGATGGGCCGGTGGCATTGGAAAATGAAAAAGGGACAAAGCTGGATTCCTCCACTTTGCCGTCATGGCCCGTTATGACTCCAGCCGCCTTTATCCTTTATCCCCTGCCCCTTATCCATTGACCCTTGTCCTTCCCTACCCCGCGATCCAGAGCAGCACGCCGTAGCGCCCCGCCTTGCCCGCCGCGATGAACAGCGTCGCGGCCGGAAGCCCCACCCTCAGCCAGCCGGCGGCCAGGCACAGGGGATCGCCCACCACCGGCAGCCAGGAGAGGAGCAGAATCGGCGCACCATGACGATGGAGCCATGCCAGCGCCCGGCGCTGGGAGGGTTTGGCCAGCGCCTCGCCCGGCCAGCGGCGGGCCAGCCACCAGCCCAGGAACCAGGAGGTGAGCCCCCCGAGGGTGTTGCCGAGGGTGGCGACCGCCAGCAGCGTCAGCGCCGGCGCATCCCCCACCCGCGCGAGGTAGAGCAGCGCCACCTCGGATCCCCCGGGCAGGAGGGTCGAGGAGAGAAAGCCGCTGGCGAACAGACCCCAGAGAGACACGGACGACGGGACAACTGATGGATAAGGGTTATATGGATAAAGGTAACTGGTTGATGGTTAATGGATAAAGGTGGCCGGAGTCAGTGCGGGCCATCACGCCGACTCCAGATCCTTGGCCTTTGGCCTTTGGCCATTAACCCTTATCCATCATTTCAAGGCACCTTGGCGTCGATCACCACCGCGATGGGCCCTTCCGCCCCGGCCACCGTCACCTGGGTGACCCGGCCCTCGAAGTCGCCGCTCTTGGCGATGGCGTCGCCGCTGAAGGAGACACGGGCGCCCACGGTCACCTCGGGGAAGCCGGAGAGCTTCATGGCCGGCATCATGGCCATGGAATCATCCAGCTCCACCGTCGCCGGCAGCTCGGCCGCGGTCAGGCGCTGAATGGCCAGCGGCATGCGCGGGCCCTCGGTGGCGACGGCGAAGACGAAAACCGTATCGGTGGGCTTGACCTGCCCGGCCAGCTCCGGGGCCAGGCTGACCTGGACGGTCAGCCGGGCGCCACCGGCCTCCGGGGCCTGCGCCCCCGCCGCCGGAGACTGGGGCGCGGCCGACGCGGCCGGAGGAGACTGCGTGGCGGGGACCTGCCCACCCTCCTGGGCCAGCAGGGTCGCGGCGCGCTGGATATAGGTCTGCAGCAGCTGTGCATCCTCGCTCTCCGGGGGCTGCATGGCCAGGACCCTGCGCCAGGAGAGGATCGCCTGCTCGAAGGAGCCCTGCTGGAAATTGGCCACGCCGGCCAGGAACAGGACCTGGGGATTCTCGGGCTCGGCCTCGAGCACCTTGCGGATCAGCTCCAGCGGCTCGCCGCTGAAATCACCCTCGCGCGCCAGGGCCAGCGCCTGGGCGTAGGTGATCATGAACTGGGCGTTGCCGGGCTGCATCTCGTTGGCCTTGCGCAGCGCCTCCGCGGCGTCGGCGGGGCGCTCCATGGCCAGGTAGGTGCGGCCCAGCAGGAACCAGCCCTCGGGCTGATCGGGATTCTCCCGCAGCTTCTGCTCGAGGGTGGAGACCATCGAATCGATGGAGGGCATGCCCTCCTGCCCCGTGGCGCGTCCCACCTCGGCGGAGGTCTCGAACTCGGCCAGCCGATCCGCGTTGCCCAGGCGGGTGTAGAGTCCCACCGAGAGCAGAGGAACCAGCACCACCACCAGCACGGCGGCCCAGCGCCCGGGCTGCGTGGAGCGGACGCGGTCGCTGCCGGCGGCCAGGTCATCGGCCAGATCCTGCTCCAGCTCCAGCACCGCCTGGTCATAATCCGCCCGGGTCATCTCCGCCTCGTCATAGAGGCGCTTGAGCTCGGCCAGCCGCTCGCCGTGGATGGCGAGGTTGAGTTCATCGCGGGCCACATTGGCGAGGCCGCGCCGGCGCAGCAGCGGAGGCACGACGATGGCAAGCGCCGCCAGGACAAGCGCGGCAAAGACAATCCAGAGGGTGGTCATGTCAGGAATCGGCTGTCTCGTTATGGTTCAGTGTCGCCGGGCCGCCTGGGTGCTGCGCACCGGCGGAACCGATGGGGCGCGAAGGCTCACCGGCATCAGGAGCGGGGCTCCCCACCCTGCTGCTCCAGCAGCCGGCGCAGGCGCGCCTGCTCCTCGGGACTCATGGGCTCGCGCGTTGCGGACTTGCGTCGGTGCACGAACACCGCCAGACCCGCCAATCCGATCAGCAGCAGCGCGAACGGCCCCACCCAGAGCAGCACCGTGTTGGTCTGCATCGGCGGGCGGTAGAGCACGAACTCGCCGTAGCGTGCCACCATGTAGTCGACGATCTCCCGGTCGCTCTTGCCGGCCTGGATCATGTTGTAGACCTGGTTGCGCAGATCCTTGGCCAGATCGGCATTGGAGTCGGCCAGGTTCTGGTTCTGGCACACCAGGCAGCGCAACTCCTCGGAGAGCTTGCGGTAGCGCTGCTCCTTGGCGGGATCGTCGAAGGTGTGGACCTCGATGATCGCGAAGGCCGGCGTGGCGAGGCTCAGCAGGAGGAGCAGGACAAGGCTCTGAAGTCGCAATCTGTTCACCGCTGTTCGGTCAGTTGATGGGGGGATGCGCGCGCGGCCGCTTCAGCCGGCTTCGTTCTCGATCTGTTCGATGAGGGGGAGCAGCTCCTCGCGCCAAACCTGCGGCCCGACCGGTCCCACGTGCTTGTGGCGGATGATGCCCTTGCCGTCGACCACGAAGGTCTCCGGCACGCCGTACACGCCCCAGTCGATCCCCACCCTGCCCTCGTGATCATAGACGCTGGCGGTATAGGGATTGCCCAGCGCGCCCAGCCAGTTCAGCGCGTCCTCGCGCTGATCCTTGTAGTTCAGGCCGTAGATGGGCACCCGCCCGCTCTTGGCCACCTCCAGCAGGAAGGGGTGCTCCTGGCGGCAGGAGACGCACCAGCTGGCCCAGACATTGAACAGCGAGACCTTGTGCTGGCGGAACAGCTGCGGGTCCAGCATCCGGTCCGGCTGCTCCAGGCTCACGGTGCTGAACTCGGGTGCCGGCTTGTTCACCAGCGGCGAGGGCACCAGGCGCGGGTCCCGGTTCAGCCCGATGGCGAAGAATCCCACCAGGACGATGAAGATGAACAGCGGTATCAGGTAGCGCGCCATGGAGGCTTTCTTCTTCTCGCTCATGCTTCAGACTCCTCAGGCCTTGGCGCCCGCGGCGGAAGCGTCCGCCGCCTGCGGCCGGGCCGGCTCCTCCCGCCGCCGGCGATCCCGCTTGAGCGCCAGCCGGTAGCGCCGGTCGCTGATGGCCACGAAACCGCCCAGGGCCATGAGCGCCCCGCCCAGCCACAGCCACATGATGAACGGCTTGTGGTAGACGCGCACCGCCCACGCGCCGCCCTCGATGGGCTCGCCCAGGGCCACGTAGAGATCGCGGAACAGGTTGCTGTCGATGGCCGCCTCGGTCATGGGCATGCCGCTGCGGTAGTTGCGCTTCTGGGGATCGAGCACGGTCACCCGCCGCTCGCCACGGGTCACGAGCACCTGTCCCTCGCTGGCGGTGTAGTTGGGCCCCTCGACGTTTTTGACCCCCTCGAAAAGGAAGGTGTACCTCCCCACCTCGACCGTGTCGCCCGGCGCCATGCGCACGTCCTTCTCCACGCTGTAGGCCTTGGAGACGGTGATGCCGACCACCACCACGGCGATGCCGATGTGGGCCAGCGCCATTCCGTAATGGCTCCGGGTCACGCCGCGCAGACCGCCCAGCAGGGTGCCCTTGCGGCGGGCGCGCAGGTAGAGATCCTGGAACGTGGCCAGCGTGACCCAGGCCGCCAGGCCGAGGCCCACCGCCACCATCGGCCGCACTTCGAGGCCGGACAGGTAGGGAGCCGCAACGCCGATGATCGCCGCGAGCAGCAGGGCGCCCCAAAGCCGGCGCGCCAGCTCCGCCGGGGCGCTCTGCTTCCAGCGCACCATCGGACCCATCGCCATCAGGAACACCACCGGGATCATCAGCGGCACGAAGACATTGTCGAAGTAAGGCGGCCCGACCGAGATCTTGCCGAGGTTCAGGGCGTCGAGGAACAGCGGATAGAGCGTGCCCAGCAGCACGGTGGCGCACACCACCACCAGCAGGACGTTGTTCATCAGCAGCGCCGTCTCGCGGGAGAACAGCTCGAAATCGCTGCCGCCGCGCACCGAGGGGGCGCGCCAGGCGTAGAGCAGCAGCGAGGCGCCCACCACCATGCACAGGAAGATGAGGATGAACACGCCGCGCTCCGGGTCGCTGGCGAAGGCGTGCACCGAGGTGAGCACGCCGGAGCGCACCAGGAAGGTGCCGAGCAGGCTCAGGGAGAAGGCGAAGATGGCCAGCAGCACGGTCCAGCTCTTGAACACCCCGCGCTTCTCGGTCACCGCCAGGGAGTGGATGAGCGCCGTGCCCACCAGCCAGGGCATGAACGAGGCGTTCTCGACCGGATCCCAGAACCACCAGCCGCCCCAGCCCAGCTCGTAGTAGGCCCACCAGCTGCCGAGCGTGATGCCGATGGTGAGGAACACCCAGGCCACCGTGGTCCAGGGGCGGGACCAGCGCGCCCAGGCGGCGTCCAGGTTGCCGCCGATGAGCGCCGAGATGGCGAAGCCGAAGGCCACGGCGAAGCCTACGTAGCCCATGTAGAGCATGGGCGGGTGGATGGCCAGACCGGGATCCTGCAGCAGGGGATTCAGGTCGCGGCCCTCCACCGGCACCGGCAGCAGGCGGTCGAAGGGGTTGGAGGTGAGCAGCATGAACAGCAGGAAGCCGACGCTGATGAGACCCATCACGGCGATGGTGCGGGCCACCATCTCCTCGGGCAGGCTGCGGCTGAACAGCGCCACCGCGGCGGTCCAGCCGGACAGCATCAGGGCCCACAGCAGCAGCGATCCCTCGTGACCGCCCCACACCGCGGCCACCTTGTAGACCAGCGGCAGGTGGGTATTGGAGTTGGACGCCACGTAGAGGACGGAGAAATCCGACACCACGAACGCCTGGGTCAGGCAGCCGAAGGCGATGGCCACGAACAGGAACTGGCCCAGCGCCGCTGGGCGCGCCAGGGCGATCCAGCCGACCACCCCCTTGTGGGCGCCGATGAGCGGCAGCACTCCCTGCAGCAGGGCCAGGGAGAGAGCGAGAATCAGGGCGAAGTGTCCGATTTCCGGAATCATGGCTCAGCTTCCCTGGCGGCGGTTGGGCTCCGGAACGGGGGTGCCGGTGGCCTTCTCGTGGGCGTTGCCCAGGGCCTCGGCGACCTCGGGCGGCATGTAGTTCTCGTCGTGCTTGGCCAGCACTTCCTCGGCCACGAATACCCCCGTGGGGCTCATGCGGCCCAGGGCGACGATGCCCTGCCCCTCGCGGAACAGGTCGGGCAGGATGCCGGTGTACTGCACGGCCACCGTCTCGTCCATGTCGGTCACGTCGAACTGCACCGTCAGCCCGTCGGGCTGGCGCTTCACGCTGCCCGCGGTCACCAGGCCGCCGATGCGGAACGCGTGATCGTCGGGCACTTTTCCGGCCACCACGTCCCTGGGGCTGTAGAAGAAGAGCAGGTTCTCCTGGAAGGCGTTCAGGGCCAGCGCCACCGCGGTGCCCACACCGAGCACCACCAGGAACACCAGGGCCAGGCGTTTCTTGCGTTTGGGGTTCATCAACGACTCCGTTCGCGCCGCAACCGGCGGGCGATGCTGTTCATCAACTCGGACCGGCGGCGCATGGGGGCGATGAAATTCGCCACCAGCACCACCAGGGCAATGGCGTAGGAGGTCCAGACGTAGAAGGCGTAGCCGCCCATGTTGAGAAATTCGCGCATGCTCAGGCCTTCTTCTCCGCCAGTTCCTGCACCCAGGTGTTGTTGCGCTCCCGCTCGAGCACCTCGCAGCGGGCGCTCATGAGCATGGTGGTGAAGTAGTAGAGCTTGAAGGCCAGCGCCATCACCAGCAGGGGGATGAGCATGCGCACGTCGATGGAGGGGGCGTCGAACTTGGTCACCGTGGCGCCCTGGTGCAGGGTGTTCCACCAGTAGACCGAGTAGTGGATGATGGGGATGTTCACCACGCCCACCAGCGACAGCACCGCGCCGGCCCGGGCCGCGGTGTTGCGGTCCTCGATGGCCGCGCGCAGGGCCATGTAGCCGAAGTAGAGGAACAGCAGGATGAGCTCCGAGGTCAGGCGCGCATCCCACACCCACCAGGCGCCCCACATGGGCTTGCCCCACAGCGAGCCGGTCACCAGGGCCAGGAAGGTGAACGAGGCGCCCACCACGGCGCTTGACTGGGCCACCACGTCGGCGAGCTTGATCTTCCACACCAGCATGATGGCCGAGGCCACGGCCATCACCACGTAGATGAACATGGACATCCAGGCGCTGGG
Organism: Gammaproteobacteria bacterium; assembly: GCA_028694565.1. Taxonomy (GTDB): domain Bacteria; phylum Pseudomonadota; class Gammaproteobacteria; order DSM-26407; family DSM-26407; genus Thioalbus. The sequence goes on from JAQVKR010000093.1 coordinate 7,343, forward strand.
AACGTGCACGAAGATGATGCGGTAGCTGTCCCCCTGCTGGTAGTCGGTCGGCGCCCACACCAGGCCCAGGTAGAGCCCCGCCAGCATCAGCAGGAGCGTGAACCAGCCCAGCCACGGAATGAGGCGCCCGGACAGGTTGTAGAAATAGCGTGGAGATGCGAAACGGTGCAGAAATGCCCACATGGTCTTATGTATCCACCCCCGGGGAACACCCGCCCTGGCGTCCGCCCTTGTCCAATCTGGTTATTAGTCCGGGGAAGCGCGTCCGAGTTCCCTCGCCTTTCCAGCCCCTCGCGGCGATGCCGCCCCCTGCCCCTCAGCTCACGCTTATCCGCAGCGACGCCGCGGTCGCCAGCGGCGACAGCGACAGGGCCAATACCAGCATCGCGCCGAGGAAGTACATCTGGCCGGTGACCGGCAGGCCGGCGGCCGCGGCGTCAACGGCGTTGGCGCCGAATATCAGCACCGGCACGTAGAGCGGCAGCACCAGCAGGGAGAGGAGCACGCCGCTGCGGCGCAGACCCACCGTCAGCGCCATGCCGATGGAGCCGATGAGGCTCAACAGCGGAGTCCCCAGGGCCAGGCTCGCCACCAGCGCGGGCATGGCCTCGATGGGCAGGAAGAGTAACACACCCAGCAACGGGGCCAGAACCAGCAGCGGGAGCCCCGTCACCAGCCAGTGGGCCAGCACCTTGGCCAGCACCAGGACCGAAACGGGATGGGGGCTCAGCAACAGCTGCTCCAGGGAGCCGTCCTCATAGTCGGAGCGGAACATCATGTCCAGCGAAAGCATGGTGGCCAGCAGCGCCGCCACCCAGATGACCCCGGGGGCGATCATCTGCAGCACCCGCGATTCGGGGCTGACGCCCATGGGGAACAGGCTGATCACGATGACGAAGAACAGCAGCGGGTTGGCCAGCTCGGAGCGGTGGCGGAAGGCGAGCGTCAGGTCACGCCGCAACAGCAGCGTGAAGGCACGGATCAGGCTGGGTTCATTCATGCGCCGAGGAGTATCCGGGTCACGTGCGATTCGTCCATGCGCAGGGGCTGGTGGGTGGTGAGCATCACCATGCCACCGCGATCCTTGTGGCCGAGAAGCAGGCTCTCGATGAAATCCACCCCGTGGACGTCCA
>JAQVKR010000094.1 GCA_028694565.1 Gammaproteobacteria bacterium
CTCTTCCGATCTCCTCGCCGACTGTGACTGGCAGGTGCTGGTCTTCCCGGCTGATTCGGCCGCCTGGCCCCCCCTGTTTGTCGCCCACCCCGAGGTATTCAAGGCCCCATGATCCTATCCACTGCCTTCGCTCCCGGAGCCCTCGTGACCGCCCGCGGCCGGGAGTGGGTCGTCCTGCCGACCCCGGACTCTACCCTGCTCCACCTGCGCCCCCTGGGCGGCAGCGACGAGGACCGCATCGCCCTCCTCCCGGCGCTTGAGCGCGAGCAGGTCGCGCCGGCCGTCTTTCCGCTGCCCGACCCAGGCCACTCCGGCAACCACGACGCCTCACGCCTGCTGCGCGATGCCCTGCAGCTCAAGCTGCGCGCCGGCTGCGGTCCGTTCCGCAGCTTCGGCCGCATCGCCGTCGAACCGCGCCCCTACCAGCTCGTGCCCCTGCTCATGGCACTGCGCCAGGAGACCGTGCGCCTGCTCATCGCCGATGATGTAGGCATTGGCAAGACCATCGAGGCCGGACTCATCGCCCGCGAGCTCCTGGACCGCGGCGAGATCCGCCGACTCACCGTCCTCTGTCCGCCCCACCTGGTGGACCAGTGGCAGAGCGAGCTGGCCGAGCGCTTCCACCTGCGCGCAGCCGCAGTCACCAGCACCTCCGCCAGACGTCTTGAGCGCGACCTGCCCCAGGGCGTCTCCATATTCGACGAATACCCCTACACCGTCGTTAGCCTCGACTACATCAAGAGTGATCGCCACCGCCACGACTTCCTCGCCGCCTGCCCCGAACTGGTCATCGTCGACGAGGCCCACACCTGCACCCAGGCCGGCCGGATGCGCCACCAGCGCTTCGAGCTGTTGCGCGGCCTGGCCGACGACATCGATCGCCACCTGCTCCTGCTCACCGCCACCCCCCACTCGGGCGACGACACCGCCTTCTTCAACCTCCTGAGCCTCCTCGACCGCGACTTCGCCACCCTGGCAGGCCTGCCCGAGGGCGCCGCCCGCGACCGCCTGCGCGAGCGACTCGCGCGCCACTTCGTCCAGCGCCGCCGGCCGGACATCGAGGACTTCCAGACCAGCAGCGTCTTCCCGCGGCGCCTCTCCACCGAGCTGACCTACCGGCTCACCGGCGCGTGGGGCCACCTGTTCGACAGCGTCCTCGACTACTGCGTCGGCTTGGCGGAGCAAGCGGAGGCGGAGGCCGCGGCCAACCGTAGCCGTATGATGTGGTACGCCACCCTTGCCCTGCTGCGCTGTGTCGCCTCCTCGCCCGCCTCCGCCGTAAACGCCCTGCGCACCCGCATCAACGGCCGCCTCGAACTGGAGCAGGTGGAGGAGGAGGCCCGTGAGCGCATCTTCGACGGCGCCACCAGCGAGCTCACCAGCGACGACGTGGAGCCCGCCGCCGGCTGGGAACGAGAGCACCTCGACCGCCTCATCCGCCAGGCAGAGGCCCTCTCCGGCACCGCCGGCGACCCCAAGCTGGCCGCACTCATAGACCACCTGCAGACGCTGCTGCGGGATGGCTTCAAGCCTGTGGTGTTCTGTCGCTTCATCGCCACCGCTCACTATGTGGCCACGGCCATCGGCCAGGCTTTCCCCGGGGCCGAGGCCATAGCCGTCACCGGCGAGCTCACACCGGAGGAGCGGCGCGAGCGGGTGGAGGCCCTGGGCGAGGCGGAGCAGCCCATCCTGGTGGCCACCGACTGCCTCTCCGAGGGCATCAATCTCCAGCACCTGTTCACCGCCGTGGTCCACTACGACCTGGCCTGGAACCCCACCCGCCACGAGCAGCGGGAGGGGCGAGTCGACCGCTTTGGCCAACCCGCCCCGGAGGTGCGCAGCGCCCTCATCTACGGCGAGGACAACCCGGTGGACGGCTTCATCCTGCGCGTCATCCTGCGCAAGGCCGAAACCATCAAGAAGGAGCTGGGCGTGATGGTGCCCGTCCCCGATGACGAGAACCGCCTCACCCAGGCCCTGCTCAAGGCGGTCCTGCTCAAGCGCCGCCAGCAGCCCCTCCAGGCCGCGTTCGACTTCACCCTCACCGAGGAAGCCCAAGCCGCCGAGGCCGAATGGGAGGATGCTTGGGAGAAGGCCAAGAAGAACCGCACCCGCTTCGCCCAGCGCCGCCTCAAGCCCGAGGAGGTCCTGCCCGAGTGGCAGCGTCAGTTGGAGGTACTCGGTGGGGCCGAGTCTGTGCGCCGCTTCGTGACCCAGGCCTGCGCCCGCCTCGGCGCCCCGTTAGAGCGCTGGCGCGGCGCCTCCAAACTCCTGCCCGAGCACCTACCGCCGGAGCTGCGCGAGCGTCTCGAAGGCGAGGGCATCACCAAGCCCCTGCCCATCGACTTCGACTATCCGCCGGTCGGCGGCGCCCAATGGGTCCATCGCTCCCACCCGCTGGTAGCCGTGCTCGCCGACGCCCTGCTGGAGTCCGCGCTCGAAGGCGAGACCCGCTACGTGGCCCGTGCCGGCGTCTGCCGCAGCGACGAGGTGGAGGTGGTTACCACCCTGGCGCTGCTGCGCCTGCGCCATCAGCTCACCCTCACCCGCGCCGGCCACACCCGTCTACTACTCGCGGAGGAGACCCTGGCGCTGGCCCTCGTCGGCCGCAACCAGCCGCGCGTCGTTCTGGGGCCGGAGGCCCTGAAGCTGCTGGAGGTCCGCCCCTCGGCCAACGTCCCTGACGCCAAACGGGAGACGGAGCTCCGTACTGCACTGGCTCTCCTAGAGGCCGAGCGCCCGCGCCTCGAGGCCCTGGCGCAGGAGCGCGCCCAGCAGCTCTTGACCGACCATCGCCGGGTGCGCGACGCGGCCCAGGCCCGCGGCAGCTACGAGGTCACTCCCTGCCTCCCCGTCGACCTGATGGGGCTCTTCGTGCTGCTCCCTAAGGGACTCTGACCCATGGCCCGCCGAACCCCCATCGACCTCGGCTTCGAGGCTCTGCGCCTGGAAGGCGGCCTGTTCTCCGCCCAGCATCTGGCGCGCGTAGCCCACGAGCAGGCGGAGCACCAGCGCGAGGCTGACTACCGGATCCCCGCCGGGCTACGGATTCGCGACGAGATCGGCCGCGCCTTCCGCATCGGCCAGGCCCTCTGGGATTCCTTCAGCCGCCAGCGCGAGCGCAGCGACATCGCCCCCATGGAGGCCAGCCGCGCCTTCGTCACCGCCCTGCTACAGCAGGCCTTCGGCTTCGTCGATCTCGCCGCGGTCCCCACCCGGGAGGTGAACCAGGGACGCTTTCCCATCGGCCACATGGCCCGCGGCAACGTGCCGGTGGTCGTCGCACCGCACGATCTGCGGCTCGACGACGGCGACGCCAGCTTCGCCGACACCCGCCGCCGCAGCGCTTTCCAGCTCGCCCAGGAGTATCTCAACGCCGCCGACGCCAGCCTCTGGGCCATCGTCGCCAACGGCCTCACCTTACGCCTGCTGCGCGACAACGCCAGCCTCACACGCCCGGCCTATCTGGAGGCGGATCTGGAGCGGCTGTTCAGCGAGGAGCGTTATGCCGACTTCTCCGCCCTCTGGCTCATCTTCCACGCCAGCCGCTTTCCCGCTCCGGGCCAGCCGCCGGCGGAGTGCATCCTGGAGCGCTGGCGCACGGCGGCCCGCCTGGAGGGCGGCCGGGTCCTGGATCGCCTGCGCGACGGCGTCACCGACGCCCTCCTGGTGCTCGGCGAAGGCTTCCTCCAGCACCGGGCCAACCAGCCTCTGCGCGAGTCCCTGGAGTGTGGGGAACTGACCGTCGAGGCCTACTTCCAGCAACTCCTGCGCCTGGTCTACCGGCTGATCTTCTGGTTCACCGTGGAGGATCGCGGCGTGCTCCACCCGCAGGACGCCGACCCGGCGGCCCGCGCCACCTATGCCGCCGGCTACGCCAGCCGCAGCCTGCGCGGCCGCGCCCTGCGGCGCGCCGGTGCCGACCGCCACGCCGACCAGTGGCAGGGGGTAATCATCGTCTTCCGCGCCCTGGCCCACGGCGAGCCGCGCCTGGGGCTGCCGCCCCTGGGCGGCCTCTTCGCCGCGGACCAGGGCCCCCGGCTCGACGCCGCCGAGCTTCCCAACACCGCCCTCCTGCGCGCGGTCAAGAGCCTCGCCTGGTTCCGTGATGGCAACGCCCTCACCCGCGTCAACTACCGCGACATGGGCCCGGAGGAGCTCGGCTCCATCTACGAGAGCCTGCTGGAGCTGGTACCCGAGCTGAGCGTCGCCCGGCGCGCCTTCGACTTCGTCGGCCTGGGCGAGCAGACCCGCGGCCACGCCCGCAAGCTCACCGGCAGCTACTACACCCCCGACAGCCTGGTACAGGAGCTGCTCAAGTCCACGCTGGACCCGGTGCTGGAGCGCGCCCTCGCCGCTCGCCCGCAAGACCCCACCGGCGCCCTGTTGGATCTGGCCGTGATCGACCCGGCCTGCGGCAGTGGCCACTTCCTCCTAGCCGCCGCCCGGCGCATTGCCGAACGGCTCACCGCCCTGCGGATCACCGACGGCAACCCCACCCCGGACGACTACCGCCACGCCCTACGCGAGGTCATCGCCCACTGCATCTTCGGCGTGGACAAGAACCCCCTGGCCCTGGAGTTGGCCCGCACCGCCCTGTGGCTGGAGGCCGTCACCCCGGACGTCCCCCTCTCCTTCCTCGACCACCATTTGGTCTGTGGCGATGCCCTGCTGGGCTTGGTCGACTTCACCCCGCTCACCGAGGGCATCCCCAAAGAGGCCTACAAGCCCCTCACCGGCGACGACCGGGAGACCTACAAGGCCTTGGCCGCCAAGAACCGCGCCGCCTTGAAGAGTCTCGCCAGGATCCGCGCTCAGCGCGGCCTCGAGCTGATGTCCCTCGCCACCCGCAAGGCCCTGGAGCAGATCGACGCCGGCGCCGGGGACACCCTGGCCGCCATTGATGCCAAGCGCCGCGCCTATGCCGAGCTAGTAGCCCAGGCGGAGGACAATCCGCTGGCCCAGGCCGCCGACCTCTACCTGGCGGCCTTCCTCGTCCCCAAGCGGGCGGAGGTCGCCGTCCCCACCACCGCCGATCTGGTGCACACCCTCTACGGCCATGGGCCCGACGACCCAGAGCGCCTGGCCGCCGCCCGCGCGCACTGCCGCGCCGTCCAGGTTCTGCACTGGCCGCTGGCCTTCGCCCAGGTCCTGGGCCGGGGCGGTTTCGACGTGGTGCTGGGGAATCCGCCGTGGGAGCGCATCAAGCTGCAAGAGGAGGAGTTCTTCGCCAACCGTTCACCGGAGGTGGCCCAGGCGCCCAATCGGGCCAGGCGCCACGAGGCCATCGCCCAGCTCGCAGCTGCGGACCCAGACAGCGCCGAGCGCCGCCTCTTCGAGGCGTTCGAGCAGGCAAAGCAGCAGGCGGAGGCCGCCAGCGCTTTTGCCCACACCCCGGCCCGCTACCCACTCACCGGAGTCGGGGACGTGAACACCTACGCTCTGTTCGCCGAGACCGCCAGTCGGCTCATCGCCCCGGCCGGCCGCGCCGGCCTGGTGCTGCCCACCGGCATCGCCACCGACGACTCCACCAAGGCCTTCTTCGCAGACGTGGCCCAGAACGGCCGGCTCGCCTCGCTGTTCGACTTCGAGAACCGGGCTGGAATATTCCCCGCTGTCGACAGCAGACAGAAGTTCTGTCTGTTCGTCACGGGCCAGGCCGAGTCCGTGGAGTTCGCCTTCTTCCTCACTGACACCGCCCAGGTGGCGGACGGCCGCCGGCGCTTCCGCCTCTCGCCGGAGGATTTCGCCCGCCTCAACCCCAACACCCGCACCTGTCCCGTGTTCCGCTCGCGCCGCGATGCCGAGATCACCAAGAAGATCTATGGGAAAGTCCCCATCCTCTGGCAGGAGCGGCTTGAGGACGGCCAAGGACGTGAGCTCCAGCCGGAAATCAATGGGTGGGGCCTGCGGTTCCAGACGCTCTTCCACATGTCTAATGACAGCCACCTGTTCCACGACCGGCCGGCCGCCGACCGCATGCCCCTATACGAGGCCAAGCTCATCCACCAGTTCGACCACCGCTGGGCCACCTACCAGCCAGGGGAGGACGACAAGCCCGAGTCCCGCGATCTCACTCTGACCGAGAAGCGGGATCCGGCCTGCACCATCCGCCCGCGCTACTGGGTCGAACGGCGCGAAGTGTTCCTGCGCCTCTCGCGCCTGCCCAAGCTATTGCTCGACCCAATCAAGTCCGGCAGCACCGAGCGGCTTACCCTCGCCCTGGCGACACTCCTGTTCTGGCCCTTCGTCGCACGCCAGCCCGGCATGGACGCCGCCCGGGCCCATGCCCGCTTGTACCCTCTGTGGCGGTCCTTCGTCGAGCAGCAGCCCTTCGCCCGGGTGCTGTGCTGCACCCAGCTTGGGCTCTGCGGCGACAACCCTCCACTGCTTCAACAGACCCGCCAAAGCCAGCTCCCCGCCGCTCCCATCGACAGGATTGTCGCCACCGAGCGCCACTCCACCGCTTGGTACGACACCGATCCGAAGCTCGTCGAAGAGCGGTTGCGGGACGCAGACGGCTGGGGTCACTGGGTGGCCGATACACCACGGGTGGAAGACGAAGAGGCTCTTTGGGCCTATGCCGATCGGCTACTCGAGGCCTCCAGCCCAAAGTGGCTGATGGGCTGGCGCGACATCACCAACGCCACCAACGAGCGCACCGTCATCGCCTCAGTGTTTCCGGTGGCGGGTGTTGGCAATAACCTGCCGCTCATGCTGCTCGGCGACGCTGTATCCTCTGGGCAAGCCGCCGCCATACTCGGATGCCTCACATCGCTAATCCTGGACTTCGTGGCCCGCCACAAGGTGGGTGGCACACATTTGAATTTTTTCATCTACAAGCAACTCCCAGTGCTGCCGCCCGACGCCTACACTCAGGACAACCTCGACTTCATCGTCCCGCGCGTCCTGGAGCTCGTCTACACCGCCCACGACCTGCGCCCCTTCTACGACGACCTGATGGCCGAGAACCCGACTTGGGACCGACGCACCGGCCCCGAGCGCGGCCAGCCGTTTCCCTTCAACCCCGAGCGCCGCGCCCTGCTGCGTGCCGAGTTGGACGCCTGGTACGCGCGCCTTTACGGCCTCACCCGCGACGAGCTGCGCTACCTCCTCGACCCCGCCGACGCGGAAGGCCCCTACTACCCCTCCGAGACCTTCCGCGTCCTCAAGAAGAACGAGATCCGCGAGCACGGCGAGTACCGCACCCAGCGCCTGGTGCTGGACGCCTGGGATAAGCTATGCGAGTTTAGGGAGCCCCGACATGCTGACCCATCTGCACATTAAGAACTTCAAGGCCTGGCGTGATACCGGTCCGGTGCGGCTGGCGCCGCTCACGGTCATCTTCGGCGCCAATAGCGCGGGCAAGAGCAGCCTGGGCCACCTGCTGCTGGCTCTCAAGCAGACGGCGTTATCGTCCGACCGCCGGCGTGCACTGCTCCTCGGAGACGCGAATACCCTGATCGATCTGGGCACCTTCCGAGACTGCCTCTATGACCACAACCTGAAGCAGCCACTTGTCTTTGAACTCGGATGGCGATTGCCGGAGCCCATGAGCGTCATCGATCCACTCAATACGTCCCGGCGCTATCGCGGGGATGTGCTGCAGCTGGAGGTCACCCTGGACGCGGACGAACGCGAACAACCCCGGGTTCAGCGCATGGCCTATGCGCTGTGCGAGGATGGCAAGACGATACTGGATGTCGAGCTGTCGCGCGAACCGGACGGCAACCTGAAGCTGACATCAAGCACCTACAATTTCGTGAAGTCGGTCGGGCGACAATGGAAACTGGGAGACCCGGAAAAATTCTACCGGGTCTCTGATGTCACCCTGGCGCGCTTCCAGAACGCCAGCTTTCTGATTGATTTCTCATTGACGGTCGAGACCTGGCTTCGCGATCTGAGCTATTTGGGGCCGTTGCGCGACCACCCCCGGCGGACCTATCAATGGGCTGGTGACACCCCGGAGGACGTAGGTCAGAAGGGGCAGTTCGCAGTTCCAGCCATACTTGCCGCAACCTATGCCGGACGGAAGCTGAACCGTGGCCCGAAAACGCACTACCAGTCCTTCGAAGCGTATGTGGCGGGCTGGCTCAAGGAAGTCGGGGTGATTCACGATTTTGCGGTACGTCCGGTGGCCAAGGGGCTCAAGGATTTTGAAGTCTTGATTCGCACCCACGCCGGCGCACCGGAGGTTCGGCTCACAGACGTCGGCATTGGCGTCTCCCAGGTCTTACCGGCGCTCGTCCAGGCATTCTATGCCGTACCGAACAGCTTGGTCTGGATGGAGCAGCCGGAGCTGCATCTGCATCCTCGCGTACAGGCCGAGCTGGCAGACGCTTTCATCATGGCCACCAAAGCGAGGGAAGATGGCCAACCTCGCAATGTCCAGTTAGATCGGAAGAG
>JAQVKR010000095.1 GCA_028694565.1 Gammaproteobacteria bacterium
CCGGGGTGGCGAGGGCTGACGCGGGCGGCGCGGCTGATTACACTGTCGGAGGCGGTGCGGGGGATTTCCGCCCGGCGTGTCGGTTGAATGGCTCTGGATCGGGAGGTGGGCGAATGGAAGGCAAGACCCTCAGAAAGGCGGTGTTCCCGGTGGCGGGACTGGGTACCCGGTTCCTGCCCGCGACCAAGGCGAGCCCGAAGGAGATGCTTTCCATCGTCGACAAGCCCCTCATCCAGTACGCGGCCGAGGAAGCGGTGGCCGCCGGCATCGATACCCTCATCTTCGTCATCGGCCGGACCAAGCGCGCCATCGCCGATCACTTCGACAAGGCCTATGAGCTCGAGGCGGAGCTGGCGGCGCGGGGCAAGGAGAAAGCGCTCGAGTTGGCCCGGGTGCTGCCCTCCCACGTGAACTGCGTCTACCTGCGCCAGGCCGAGGCGCTGGGCCTCGGCCACGCGGTCTCCCTGGCCGGCCCGGTGGTGGGGGACGAGCCCTTCGCGGTCATCCTCGCCGATGATCTCATCGACGGGGGTGACGAACCCTGCATCGCCCAGATGCGCCGCGTCTACGAGCGCGAGGGCGTCAGCGTGCTGGCGGTGGAGGAGGTGGACCCGGACAAGACCGACCAGTACGGCATCGTCAAGGTCGGCGAGACCGAGGGCCGCGCCAGCCGGGTGGAGAAGATCGTGGAGAAGCCGAAGCCGGACGTGGCGCCCTCCAACCTCGGCGTGGTCGGGCGCTACATCCTCACCCCCCGCATCTTCTCCATGCTCAGGCAGACCACGCCCGGCGCCGGCGGCGAGATTCAGCTCACCGACGCCATCAGCATGCTGCTGCAGAAGGAGGCCGTACTGGCCTACCGGTTCGCGGGCAAGCGCTATGACTGCGGCTCCAAGCTGGGCTTCCTGGAGGCGAACGTGGAGTACGCGCTCAAGCACCCGGAGCTGGGCGGCAAGTTCGCCGATTACCTGCGCCACCGGCTGGAATCGGTCTAGGAGCCCGCCGGGCTTGCGCGATCATGGCGGGCCGGATGAGTGGGAGAGCGGAGACAGGCAGGGACGATTTCGAGCCGCATAGCGGGCCCGCGTAACGAAATGCCGGACCCATAGGCACCGTTGTCCCGTCTGCGCGGCGGGATTCCGCGTCCGCGGCTCCGGGTCGCGGATACCGGACGGAGAAGGGCGGCCGGTGGGCCGCCCTTCTCCGTTGTTGCGGGGCGCGGTTGCCGGGGACGGCGTCAGAGTGTGGCGATCTCCAGGCCGAGGGCCTCGTTGCGCGCCAGCGTCTTCGCATCGGAGATGACCGCCACACTGGCATTGGAACCGGCCAGGTAGCGCTCCGCCACCTGCCGCAGATCATCGAGCCCCACTTCCAGGATCCGCCGGCGGAAGCGCCGGCGCTGCTCCGCGGTGCGCCCGTGCAGGCGGCCGAAGAAGGCGCTCATCGCCTCCCGGGCCGGGGAGTCGGGACGGTCGATGCTGCCGATGACGCCCAGCACCGCCTCCTCCAGCAGGCGCGGCTCGATCCGGTTCTCCAGCAGCCAGTGGATCCCGCGATCGAAATCCTCCAGGGTCTCCGCCAGGCGCGGATCCCGGTAGGAGAAGAAGCGGAAGGCGGCGGTGTCCGGATCGTAGCCGGCGCCGGCACCGTAGGCGCCGCCCTGCTCGCGGATGGCCCGGTGCAGGAAGCCGTTGCGGAGCAGGGGGCCGAGCACGGTCAGGGCGGCGGCGTCGGGATGCTCCGGCGCGACGGTGGGGAAGGCCTTGGCGCAGAAGTTCACCTGGGTGTTGGTCGCCCAGCCCTGCCGGACGCTCCGGTTGACCGGCTCCAGGCGCAGCTTTCCGGAGGTGGCGGCCGGGTTCGCCTGCCAGTGCCGTTCCACCTCCTTCAGCACGCCCCCGAGCGCGCTTTCCTCGGCCACCACCAGGAACTGGCGCGGGGCGCAGGCGATGGCGTCGCGGATGGCGAGGAGCCGCCCGGAGAACGCTTCCAGCGCGGCCGCGTCGTCCAGGCTGTCATCCAGCGCCTTGAGCCTTCCGAGGCCCTGCAGGCCGCTCCAGCGGTGGCTCAGGGCGCCGCAGGGGGCCAGGCCCGCCGTCGCGGCCATCATGGCGAGGCCATGGCCGTTGTCGGTGATCGAGGATTCCCGGTGGGCGCGGATCTGGGAGACCAGCTCGCGCAGCCGCGACAGCTCGTCGAAGCGGGCCTGGAAGAAGGTTTGCTGCAGGAGACCGGCGAGGGCGTCCCGGTTGCGCTCCAGGGCCTTGCCGGAGAGGGTGAAGACGCCGTAGATGGACTGGGCGTCGTCGATGGCGCCGCGCACCGACGTCCCGGCGCTGATCCCGCCGGTGACCGCCGACTGCAGCGCCTGGATGTCCAGATAGCCGCGCTCCCCGATGCCCACCTCGGTCAGGAGATCGCAGAACAGGGGCAGCTCGTCCAGCATCTCGTCGGGAAATTCCGGCAGGTCCACCACCACCCTCTGGTAGACGAGGCCGTTGGTGCCCTGGGCATAGGCCGCCACCGGCGTGCCGGCGATGGTGGTGTCGGCGCCCTCGGCGATCTTCAGCTCGTCGGGCACGTCCGCCAGGGTCACCTTGGGCAGGATTTCGGGATCGTCGGACTGTTCCTGGCGCGCCTTCAGGGCGCGCGCCTGTTCCACGATCCGCAGCCGGTCGGCTTCGCCGAGCGTCTCCTTGAGCGCGGCCAGGCGCGCCCGCTCCTCGGCCGCGAGGCGATCGGCCAGCTCCGGATCGGGGGCCATGGTCAGGCGAATCCGGTGGGGATTGTCGAGGAGCAGGCGCCGGGTCAGGCTCCTGATGTAGCCGGGGTCCCGGATGGCCTCGCGCAGCTCCTTGAGCACCGCGTCGATATCCAGGACCGCCGCCGCGTCGCCGCCGTGCAGCACCGCCGGCAGGGCCTTGACCATCAGCTGCAGGCCATAGGGGAAGTGACCGCCGCCGACCTCGCGCTGGTGCAGCTCCAGCTGGTGCAGCACCGCCTCCACCTGGTCCTGGGGAACGCCGTCGCGGGCCACCCGCTCGAGGGTCTCCAGCACCAGCCGCTCCACCGCCTCCGCCTGTTCCGGATCGGATCCTTCCAGGCCGCAGGCGAAGATCGTTTCCCGGGTGGAGTCATCCAGCCCGCAGAGCTCCGAGGGCGCGGTGCCCAGGCCGGTGGTCTCCAGGGCCTGGCGCAGGGGCGAGCCGCTGTGGTCGAGCAGGACGCCCGAGAGCAGGTTGGCCTCCATGGCCTCCTTCAGGTCGGCGCTGTGGCCGAGCAGCCAGCCGAGCACCACGTGGGTCTTGCGCCGGGTGTCCGCCTCGCCCTCGAGCGGATAGCGGGTCTCGACCACCTGCGGGGCGCCGTAGCGCCGCTCGTCGGGAATGGCGAGGTCCAGTTCCAGCCGCTGAAAGCGCGACAGGGCCCAGGCCTCGATCCGTTCCTGGTGCTCCTCCACCGGGAAGCTGCCATAGGTCATGATGACGGCGTTGGAGGGGTGGTAGTGACGGGCGTGGAAGGCCTTGAGATCGGCATGGGTGAGCCTCGGAATCTCCGCCGGCTCGCCGCCGCTGTTGTAGTGGTAGGTGGTGGTGGGGAACAGGGCGCTCTGCAGGTCGTCCCACAAGCGCCGCACCGGGGAGCTCATGGCCCCCTTCATCTCGTTGTAGACCACCCCCTTGTAGACCAGGTCGCTGGAGGGATCATCGGGGACGGCGAACTCCACCCGGTGGCCCTCCTGGGCGAAGTCCATCGCGTCCAGGGTGGGGAAGAAGGCCGCGTCGAGGTAGACCTCGAGCAGGTTGTAGAAATCCTTCCGGTTCTGGCTGGCGAAGGGGTAGGCGGTCCAGTCGCTGGCGGTGAATGCGTTCATGAAGGTGTTCAGCGACCGGCGGATCATCATGAAGAAGGGATCCCGCACCGGATACTTGCGGCTGCCGCACAGGCTCGTGTGCTCGAGGATGTGGGCCACTCCGGTCGAGTCCTGGGGCACGGTGAGGAAGGCCACCAGGAAGGCGTTGTTCGGGTCGCCGGAGGCGAGGTGGAAATGACGTGCGCCGGTGGCACGATGCCGGTACTCCTCCACGTCGATGTTGAGGGAGGGGAGGTGGTCCGTGCGGATGTGCTCGAATGCCGGGTGTGTCATCGATACCTCGTCGGTGGTTCTGTTCGTCGGGGGCGGACGGGCCCGCCGGTCGGCTCACCTTGCAGCAGATGGGGGCGGGAGCCCGGAAAGCAAGTGTTCGGCATATGGTACGTGCCGCCGTCGCGGGGCGAAACCCGCCCCCGCCGGGGTCATTGCCGCGCCGCGATCCAGTCGGCGACGACCGCCTCGATTTCAGCCCACACGGCCTGCTCGCTGCGGCCGCTGCGCTTCGGAACGGCGAAGCCGTGATCGCCTTCCTCTATGACATGCAATCGCGCCCGGGGTTCGAGGGCGGCGACGAGTTGCCGCAGGCGGTCGAGGCCGCAGAGCCGGTCGCGGCCGCCCTGGACGAACAGCATCGGGCAGGGTATGGCCTGCAGGTGGGCCGAGCGCTCCCGTTCCGGCCTGCCGGCCGGATGGAGGGGATAGCCGAGCAGCACCAGGCCGTCCACCGCCGCGCCCGCGGCGGCGAGGTGGGTGGCGATCCGCCCGCCCATGGAGCGGCCGCCGATGAATACCCGTCGCGGCGACAGGGGATCCCGGTCCAGCGCCCCGAGCACGGCCCGCCAGGCGGCCTCCAGCCGCGACGCCCGATCCGGCGCCCGGCGGCCCTGCTCCCGGTAGGGAAAATTGAACTTCACGGCGAGCAGGCCCCGGCTGGCCAGTGCCTCGTGCAGCGCGCTGAGGAAGGGGGCGTGCATGTCCGTGCCGGCGCCGTGGGCCAGCACCACGGCGTCGCCGCGGCCCGGGCGGTAATCCTCCGGCACCAGCCAGACCGAGGAGACCGCGGCGGCGCCGTCGATGGCGATGGTTCGCTCCAGTCGCTGCATGGCCGCCAAGGTTACACGCCCGCCCGGATGGGGGATAGCCGCGCCGAGAGGCCGGGGCGGGACCGCATGACCGGCGGGGGCTCCGGCTGTGCGGCGGCCTGGCGCCACCGCCTTCCGGCAGCCGCGCGATGGATGCGCGATCCACGGCCAGCCCCTGGCGCGGGGGCCGTTGCCTTGACTCCGCACGCCGCTGGGGTTACCCATGCACTCTGAATGTCGAGCCCGACCGCGAGGGAGGAATACAGATGTCCCTGACCCCGTCCACGATGCTGGAGCTGGGCACCCCGGCTCCCGATTTCAGCCTGCCCGAGCCGCTGACCGGCAAAACGGTCGGCCTGCGGGATTTCGCCGGCACGCCGGCCCTGCTGGTGGTGTTCATGTGCAACCACTGCCCCTACGTGAAACACGTGCAGCACGAATTGGCCGCCTTCATCCGGGAGTACCAGGAGCGGGGACTGGCGGCGGTGGGCATCAGTTCCAACGACGTCACCACCCACCCCGACGACGGGCCGGAGTTCATGGCCGAGGAGGCCCGGCGGCAGGGCTACACCTTCCCCTACCTCTATGACCGGAGCCAGTCGGCGGCCAAGGCCTACCGGGCCGCCTGCACCCCGGACTTCTTCCTCTTCGACGGCGGGCGGCGGCTGGTCTACCGCGGCCAGTTCGACGGCAGCCGCCCCGGCAACGACATCCCGGTCAGCGGGGAGGCGCTGCGCGCGGCGGTGGAG
The DNA here is from genome assembly GCA_028694565.1 of Gammaproteobacteria bacterium. Taxonomy (GTDB): domain Bacteria; phylum Pseudomonadota; class Gammaproteobacteria; order DSM-26407; family DSM-26407; genus Thioalbus. The sequence continues at coordinate 5,706 of JAQVKR010000095.1, forward strand.
GCGGTGCTGGCGGGGCGGCCGGTGCCGGCGGAGCAGGTGCCGAGCATCGGCTGCAACATCAAGTGGCAGGCGGGCAACGAACCCGACTACTTCGGATGAATGCGGCGCTGGCGGGGATCCGGTTCGGCAATAACCCCTGAAACCCCGGCGTTGCCGCGGCCGCCGCGGCGGCCTAAGCTGTGCTCCACCGCCGAAACGGGACGCGGAACCGAGGCTGCCATGACCGAACAGCGTCACATACCCACCGATATCCGGCTGCACCAGCGGCGCCGGGTCCTGGAGCTGGCCTATCCCGACGGGGTGGTCTTCGAGCTCCCCTGCGAATATCTCCGGGTTCACTCCCCCTCGGTGGAGGTGAGCGGCCTCGGCGAGCTGGTGAGCGGCCGGGAGCGGGTCAACATCACCGAGATCATCCCCATCGGCCGCTACGCCATCCGCCTGTTCTTCGACGACGGCCACAAGTCGGGCGTCTATTCCTGGGAGACCCTCTACGACCTCGGGCTCAACAGGGAGCGCAACTGGGCGGCGTACCTCGCCCGGCTGGACGCGGCGGGCATCGCCCGCGAGGCGTGAGCGCTCAGAGCCAGCCCTTGCGCCGGAAATAGACGAGCATCCCCCCGGCGATGGCGACCATCAGCACCCACACCAGCAGGTAGCCGTAGGGCCACCCCAGCTCGGGCATGCTCCAGGGCCCGGCCCCGCGGTCGAAGTTCATGCCGTAGACGCCGACGATGAAGGTCAGGGGTATGAACAGGGTGGCGATGATGGTGAGCACCCGCATCACGTCGTTGAGCCGGAAGCTGGCGCTGGAGAGATAGATGTCCAGCATGCTGGCGGTCATGTCCCGGTAGCTCTCCAACAGATCCATGATCTGGATGCTGTGGTCGTAGCAGTCCCGCAGGTAGACCCGGGTGCCTTCCTCGAGCAGGGCGCACTCCTCGCGCACCATCATGTTCACCACCTCGCGGTGGGGCCAGATCATGCGCCGGAGCAGGAGCAGCTCGCGCTTGAGGGCCTGGATGCGGCCGAGGGTCTCCCGGGTCGGCGTCTCCAGCACCTCCTCCTCCAGCTCCTCGATGCGCAGGCCCAGGGTTTCCAGGACCGGGAAGCCCTCGTCGATGATCAGATCCACCAGGGAGTAGAGCAGGTAGTCTGCTCCCCGGCGGCGGATGCGGCCCTGGTTGGCGTGCAGGCGCGCGCGGATCGCTTCGAAGGGATCGTCGGGGCCGTCGTTGAAGCTGACCAGGTAGCCCTGGCCGAGGAACAGGCTGACCTGCCCGCCGACATCCTGGGCCCCGACGCCCTGGGGGCGGCTGAGGATGATGAACAGCTGGTTGTCGTAGAGTTCGGCCTTGGGCCGCTGCCCGGTGTTGTGCACGTCCTCCAGCGCCAGGGGATGGAGCCGGAACATCTCCCCCAGCTCACCGAGGACCTCGGGGGCGGGGTGGCCCTGGATGTGAATCCAGGTGACGCTGTCGCGATCCATGAAGGGCCGGCAGTCCTCGGGCCGGGCATCCTTGATCTCGGTGATGTCGGCCGCGTCGTAGTCCACCAGGGTGAAGACCAGCGGCGCCTCGGCGATGGCCGGCCGCAGGGTGCCGGGCAGGGTGCCCGGCGGGTGGTAGCGCTTGGTGAAGTAGCTCAAGGATGACCCTCCTTCTCCGCTTTTCAGTGTAGCAGTCGCATCAGCGTGACCGGCGTCGCCGGCGCCACAGGCTCCCGAGCCAGATCAGGCCGCCGGTGACGCCCGTGGCGGTCATCGCCTCCAGCTCGTAGCGGTGGAGATCGCCCAGGACGATCTCCAGCCCGTGGCCGAACAGATAGCCGAGGCCGCCGATGGCGATTGCCCAGCCCGCCGCGCCGAGGGCGTTCAGGAACAGGAAGCGCGGGCTGGAAATGCCGCTCATGCCGATGATGAACGGGGTGACGGTGCGCAGCCCGTAGAGAAACCGGAAACCGAGAATGGCCATGGCCGGGTGCCGGCCGAGCAGGGTCTGGACCCGCCCGGCGCGCGCCTGCCAGGCCGGGCGGCGGGCGAGCAGCGCGGGGCCGTGCCGGCGTCCCAGGTGGAAGTAAAGCTGATCCCCGGCCAGGGTGCCGGCAAAGGCCGCGGCAATGACGCCCGGCAGCCGGAGGTAGCCGAGCTTGGCGGCCATGCCGCCCAGCACCAGGATGGTCTCGCCCTCGAGAAAGGTGCCGATCAGCACGGCCAGGTAGCCATAGCTCTGGACGAGATGTTCCAAGGACATGGCGGCTCCGGATTCCTTCGGCAGACGGCTCCCAGCATCGCTGGCCTGCGCCGCGGGCGGCGCCAGGGGTTGCGGAACGGTTCTCCCGCGGATGATAGCCCGGCGGGCGCGTTCCGCTCAGCGATCGATGCCGCCCAGGCAGAGATACTTGATCTCCAGGAACTCGTCGATGCCGTAGCGGGAGCCCTCGCGGCCGATGCCCGACTCCTTCATGCCGCCGAAGGGGGCCACCTCGGTGGAGATGATGCCCTCGTTGATGCCCACGATGCCGTATTCGAGCCCCTCGGAAACGCGCCAGATCCGGCCGATGTCGCGGCTGTAGAAATAGGCGGCCAGGCCGTAGCGGGTGTCGTTGGCCATCCGCAATGCCTCGGCCTCGGTGGAGAAACGGTACAGCGGCG
>JAQVKR010000096.1 GCA_028694565.1 Gammaproteobacteria bacterium
TGTTCATCGCCCACGTGGCCTACGACGTGCTGCACGCCGTTTCGGTGATGCTGGTGACCAGCTTCTTCACCACCGACGGCGACTCGGTGGCGCGCATCAAGGGCGCCACCAACCTGCTCATGAGCGGCCGCTACGCCATGATGAGCGACCTCTTCCGCCACGTCTTCGGCGAGCCCTGCCCGGGACCGGCGGAAATCGGGCTCGCGCCCGCCTACCACATCGCCGACCGGCGCATCGAGGCGGCCCTGCTGGAAGCGCGCGCGCAGGCGGGTGCAAGCCGGGTGGCGGACGCCGCGGCCTACCGCGCCCGCACCGACCTGCCCTTCGTGTTCGCCGCGGGGGAGTGAACCCATGAAGACCTTCTCTCCCTGCCGCGGCCGCGAGCACTGCACCGAGGACGGCGGCCGCTGCCGCGGCTGCGGGCGCAGCCACGCCGAGATCGAACTGACCCGCGAGTTGATAGGCGAACTGGCCGAGATCTGCTCGGCGTTCGGCTATGGAGCCGATGAGGACGAGGCGTTCATGCGCTACGTGGCGGAGAAGGCGTTGAAGAAAAAGCGCCGCATGGACAGCGGGGCATCCGGCCTCTGACGCCTCCGCCCCGTCGCGGCACGTCAGGGCCGCCGCCGGGCATCGCGCGCGGGCAGGAACAGCGGGGCCGCCAGGGCCACCGCCGGGCCCGCGCCAAGCGCCACCCACAGCCACCAGCCATCCGCCTCTCCGCGCCAGGGCAGAAGCAGCAGCGTCATGCCCGCCAGCCAACCCGCCAGCCCGAGGGCGAACCGGCGCCGCAACGGCGCCTCGCCCGCGCGGGCCCTGGCGTATGCGCGGAGCGTCTGCAGCGGAACGGCGTAGACCGGCAGGAAGAGGGTGAACAGCAGCAGCCCCCCCGCCAACCGCCAGGAACCGTAGGGGATCACCACGGCGAGCACGAACAGCGACCAGCCGCCGCCCAGGATCAGTGCGGTACGATTTTCGGAGAGATTCATTGGCATGCGGCTGCGTTGTCCGGGGCCGCGGCCTCCCTTGCGCGGCGAAAAAGGTCGGACATCCCTGTCCGCAAGAGGCAGGCATGACACCGGGACGGGAATTGCGCGTCTGCGACCACGGTCCCGTCCATTCGGTGACCGCGGCCATGACGGTAACGCCCCTCTGTGACTCCCCGATGAACCCCGGGCCGGACCGGGCCGGTCATACCCCGGTCACATGGCCCCGGTAAAGAGGGCTCTTTCCGGGGAGTGCAACCAGGACGGGGAGGAATTCAGAATGACCAAGACCACCGATTCAACGCCCACGGCCCGCGGCGGCAAGGCGGCTCCTGCGGCGAAAATCAAGGCCGGTGCCGGGAAACCCGCCGCCGCCCGCGCGGACACGCCCCCCGCGGCGGGAAGCGGGGCGGCGGACAAGCCCGCGTCGCGCAAGCGGACCACGGCGCCGAGCCGCCGCAGCACGTCCCGGCCGACGCCGGTCACGCTGCGCCGGGTACGCGAAATGATCGCCGAGGCGGCCTACGTCAAAGCCGAGTCGCGGGGCTTCTCGCCGGACGGCTGCCTGGATGACTGGCTCGAGGCCGAACGCGAGGTGGAGGGCCGCCTGCTCTTACGCTGACGGCGCACCGGGCGCGGGAGGATTGCGCTGCGGCGTCCCGGTTGCCCCCGGGACGGGCCCCGCGGAGACCCGCCCGGCCCCCGCGCCATCCCGCGCGCCGCATTGGAGCGCGCCGCCAATCATTTGTTTGTCATAGCAATTTTTAGCCCCCGCCTTGACCGCCGCGGCCGGCATGCCGGCCTCACGGCCCCAACACCCTGGCCCGGCCCGGGCAATTCCGTTCTGTGGCATATCGACAACGGCATGACAATTTAACTAACGCTTGACTTTCATCAAGATAGAGCTATTTTCTTAGTTGTATAGTTCATTTGTGTCGTCAGAACGACAACGCGATGCCTAATTGAGACAATACGGCCGCAACTTGAGGAGCTGCATCATGGACCACCCCGACCCCGAACCCCGGAGCGAAGCCGAAGTCCTGCGCGAGATCCACGATCTCGAGTATCTCGCCGCCGATTACCGCACCGCCCCCGTCTGCCGTCCCCGCCTGGAGTTCCTGCGCAGACTGCTGGCCGCCATCCGCGACGGCCACCCGGACCGCTGGGCCGACTACACCCCCACGCACTGACGGCGGCCCCCCCGGCAGTCATCGGCGCGCGGGCGTTGTCGCGCCTGCGCACCGCGACCGTGCCCTTGCCCCGGCGGCCTGCCTGAACCTTCCCCACGCCCCAAATACCCCGGAATTATTGCTATATTGACGCGGGCGGCCGTCAATGATGGCGGCCAAACAGACGACAGGGGGAAGCGCCGGGTGCCAGACCGCAAACCGCCCATCGATCTGCCGATGCTCGAGCTCAGCCCGGACACTGTCCGCTTCGAGTTCAGCATGGCCATTGCCTGCGATGATCCGCACCTCGACTACGTGACCCGCTTCAAGGGTGTCGCGCTGCTGGACGATCCCGACGCGGAAGCCCCTCTCGAGCTCTGCCAGGCCGAGGGACATCGCCTCAATTTCTGCGACGCCCTGAACCAGGGGATCGATCTCGAACAGCTCTTCGACTCGCTGAGCGCGGAACTGTCCGATTTCTACGGCGTGGCCTTCCAGCCGGATGGCAGCGGCCGCGTGCGCACGTCCCACGGCACCCATCCCGCCGGGGAGGTCTGCAACCTGGTCTACGTGGACCGGATCGAGGTTCGTCCGGAGGCCCGGGGGATGGGCATCGGCAGCCGCATAGTGCGCCGGCTGGTGCGGGCACTCGACGCCGGCGACAGCCTGGTGGCGCTGAAGGCATTTCCCCTCGCCGACGCGGGGGAGGAACAGAGCCGGGAGGCGCACGAGATGCGGCTCCGGCGGGTGAAGCGCTTCTACAGCGAACTGGGCTTCGAGCCGGTGGGCGAGGAGTTCATGGTGGCCGACGCCCGGGCATTCAAGTCGCGCCCCCGCAAACCTGCGGAAACATGACGCCGTTCATGCCAGTTTTCATGCGCTGAGCGCGTCCCGGACGGTTGTGCTATCTTCACCGGAACCGAACACGGACTGTCAGGAAGGCCCTCATGGCTGAAGAACGAAGACACCAACTCTTCGTCAACAAACAGTTCCAGTACCGCTACATCCTGCTCACCGCCTCCATCGCCATCATCCTGGTCAACGCGCTCACCGTGATCGGGATTCTCCTCTACGGTCCCCACATCAAAGGCGGCATCGCCTGGTACCACACCGCGATACTGGCGGCGATCGAGGCGGCTCTGCTGCTGGCGGTGTTCTACTTCAGCGCCCGGGAGAGCCATCGCCTGGCCGGACCGATGTTCGCCATCAACCGCCGGCTCGAGCGCCTGGGCGACGGCGATCTCCACAGCCGGCTCAGCCTCCGGCAGGGCGATCATTTCCACGAAATCGCCGAGGCGCTGAACAGCAGCGTGGGAATGTTGCGCCAACGGATCGAAACGATAGCGTCGCTCGTCGACATCCTGAACCACCACACGGATCCGGACGGCGAGGCGGGGCGGGCGCTGGCGCGCCTGCGGGTGGAGCTTGAGCACCTGGAAAGCGCGCCGCCACCGGACTCCGGGACTGCCGCACGCCGATGAACGGCCATGGACCAGCCGCGGATCCGGCCGGGTGATTCACCGCAAGGCGGACAGGTGATGGGGGATCTGAATACGATGCGTCCCGTCAATCAAGGATTCACCATCATTGAGCTCATGATGGTCGTCGCAATCGTCAGCATCCTGGCCATCATCGCCATTCCCGCCTATATCGAGTACACCTCGCGCGCCAGGATCAGCGAGGCGCTGGTTTTCGCCGACGAGACCCGTACCACCGTCAGCGACTATTTCTTCTTTCACGGCCAGGTCTGGCCCGGCAACAACGCCGAAGCCGGACTGGGACCCAGGGCCAGCTATGCCAGGAAGTTCATCAGCGGCATCGAGGTCAAGGCGAACGGCGTGATATGGGTCGAGCTGTCGTTCTCGCCGCTGACCGGTGAATCGGTCATTTTCTCCCCCGACTACGACGGGCATCGCATCGCCTGGGGCTGCAGCGGCAGCGCGGGCATCCCGACCCGCTTCCTGCCGGCGAGCTGCAGATAGGGGCCGGCGGCCCATCCGTCCCCCGCGAGCCGGCCTGCTTCCGGCGGGCAGCGGCGCCACGGCGTCAGCAGCGTGGCGCGCGGGAAAGGCAACAGGGAGAGACGGACGACAAAAGAGGGCGACAAAAGAAAAGGGGTCGCTTTCGCAACCCCTTGGTTTCTGGCGCGCCCGGCACGATTCGAACGTGCGACCGCCTGGTTCGTAGCCAGGTACTCTATCCAGCTGAGCTACGGGCGCCTTGCTGAGGTGCGGTATTCTCCGCATTCGGGGCGGCTGTGTCAACAAGCGGGCATGCTTTCGCGCGGCCGGGTTCGAGTTCCCGGGGGGAAATCGGCCCGAGGCCGGTCTCCCGCGGCCGGCGGGGGCGTCGGCCTCAGCCCCCGGTCTTCGACTCCAGGTAGGCGAGGCAGCCCTCCAGGCTGGAGAGCCGGGGGTAGTCCACCTCGGGGATGGCGACGCCGAGCCTCTTCTCCAGGGTGAGGACGAAGTTGAGGTAGTCGATGGAGTCGATCTCGAACTGGTCGCGGAAACTGGCCTTGCCGTCGAGCCGTTCCGGTTCGAGGTCGGGAACGATTTCCAGCAGGATGGCGAGCGTCTCCGCCCGAAGCTCCTTTCTGTTCATGATGCTCTATCGCCTCGCCTATGCATCGTTCGACAGCGTCGAGAGGTCGCCCGCCGGCTGTCCCGTCTCCCGCGCCTTCAGCAGCCGCCGCATGATCTTGCCGGAGCGGGTCTTGGGCAGTTCGGGCCGGGCCTCGATCTCCTTCGGCCCCACCACCGCGCCGAGGCGCCGGCGGGCGTGGGCCAGGAGCTGGCGCTGCAGCTCCCGGTCCATCACGTGGCCGGGCTTCAGCACCACGAAGGCCTTGACGATCTCGCCCGCCATCGGGTCGGGCTTGCCGATGACGCCGGCCTCGGCCACCGCCGGGTGTTCCATCAGCACGCTCTCCACCTCGAACGGCCCGATGAGGTGGCCGGCGGACTTGATGAGGTCGTCCGCCCGGCCGACGAACCAGAAGTAGCCGCCGGCGTCGCGCCGGACCAGGTCGCCGGTGAGGTACCAGCCGCCGGCGAAGCACTTGCGGTAGCGTGCCTCGTCGTCGAGATAGCCGCGGAACATGGAGGGCCAGCCGCAGCGCAGCGCCAGCTCGCCGATCGCATCGGCCTCCTCCACCACCTCCACGCCGGGCCCGCCGGTGCGGCGCACGATGGCCGCCTCGATGCCGGGCACCGGCCGGCCCATGGAGCCCGGCCGGATCGCCATGGTGCGGAAATTGGCGATCATGATAGCCCCCGTCTCGGTCTGCCACCAGTTGTCATGGAACGGCAGGCCGAAGGCCTCCCGCCCCCAGCGGACGGCCTCCGGGTTGAGGGGCTCGCCCACGCTGGCGAGAAAGCGCAGGGCGGAGAAGTCGTAGCCGCGCGCCACCTTCACGCCGTACTTCATCATCATCCGCACCGCCGTGGGGGCGGTGTACCAGACGTTCACACCCTGCTCCTGGAGCACCCGGTACCAGCGCTCCACGTCGAACTCCCCCTCGTCCACGACGAGCGTCGCGCCGGCGGTCAGCGGCGCGATGACGCCATAGGAGATGCCCGTCACCCAGCCGGGATCCGCCGTGCACCAGTAAATGTCGTCCGGGTGGAGATCGAGGGCCAGCCGCCCGGTGGCGTGGTGGGCGACCACCGCCTCGTGCACGTGGAGCGCTCCCTTCGGCCGGCCGGTGGTGCCGCTGGTGAAATGGAGCAGGGCCGGCGCCTGCGGGTCGGTGGGGGGAATCTCGAAGCGGGCATCCGCCGCCCGCAGCAGGCGGTCGAGATCGTGTGTGCCGGCGGGCGCCGCCGCGCCCTCCAGACCGGCCAGCAGCACGTGCGCCAGGTGCGGGAGCGCCGCGCGCAGCGGCTCCACCTTGCGCCGGTAGAGCGCCGCCGTGGTGACCAGCACCCGGGCCCGGCCGATCTCCAGGCGCGTGCGGATGGGCTCGGGGCCGAACGCCGAGAACAGCGGGCAGAAAACGCCCCGGTTCTTCCAGGCGCCCACGGCGGCGACGTGGAGCTCGGGCACCCGGCCCAGCAGGGAGAATACGGCCTCCCCCCGCTCCACCCCCAGATCCCGCAGCACGTTGGCGAAGCGATCGGTGAGTTCGCGCAGCGCCCCGTAGGTGATCTCGCGCACGGACCCGTCGCGGCCCAGCGCGCGCAGGGCGACCCGCGCCCGGCGCGACCCGGCGGCGTGACGGTCGACCGCCTCGTGGGCGATGTTCAGGCCGGCTCCGCCGGGCAGGCCCTCCAGCCCGGCGCGGGCGGCCTCCCAGGAGAAGGCCGCGCACCCGGCCTCGTAGTCCGCCAGGTTGGGCGGCGCGTTCCGGCCCGTGGGCGTTTCTTCGTTCATCCGCAGCTGCACCTGGTCACCCGGGTTGTTAACTCCAGTGTAGTGTCCCAGACTTGGATCGACACCCGCAGCCCGGTCGATGCGCGGTCCGGCTGATGACCTGCAAGGCGTGACATGACCATCAAAAACCTCGAGTTCGTGTTCCGGCCGAAATCCGTTGCATTGATCGGTGCGAGCGACAGGCCTTCCTCCATCGGCGCGGTGCTGGCCAACAACCTCTACCGCGGCGGTTTCGACGGGCCCATCATGCCCGTCAATCCCCGCCACCGCTTCGTCCGCGGCGTGTGGACCTACCCGGATGTGGCCGGCCTCCCCGTCACCCCCGATCTGGCCGTCATCGCCACCCCGCCCGACGCGGTCCCCGGCATCATCGCCGAGCTCGGCGCGCGGGGGACCCGGGCGGCGGTAGTGATTACCGCCGGCTTCGGCGAAACCGCCGAGAGCCACGGCCGGGAGCTGCAGCAGGCCATGCTGGAGGCGGCCCGGCCCCACACCCTGCGCGTCGTCGGGCCGAACTGCCTGGGCGTGCTGATTCCCGGCATCGGGCTCAACGCCAGCTTCGCCCATCTCAACCCGCTGGCGGGCCAGCTCGCCTTCGTCACCCAGTCCGGCGCCATCGTCACCTCCATCCTGGACTGGGCGCAGAGCCGCGGCATCGGCTTCTCGCATCTGGTCTCCCTCGGCGACATGGCCGACGTGGATTTCGCCGATCTGCTGGACTACCTCGCCAACGAGCGGGAGACCCGGGCCATCCTCCTCTACGCCGAGGCGATCACCAACGCGCGCAAGTTCATGTCCGCCGCCCGCGCCGCGGCGCGGATGAAGCCGGTCATCATCGTCAAGGCGGGCCGCCACGCCGAGGGGGCCCGGGCGGCCGCCTCCCACACCGGGGCGCTGGCCGGAGCGGACGCGGTCTACGACGCCGCCTTCCGGCGCGCGGGCATGCTGCGGGTCCATACCCTGGAGGAGCTGTTCGACGCGGCCGAGACCCTGGCCATGGGCTGCAGGCCGAGGGGCGAGCGGCTGGCGATCCTCACCAACGGCGGCGGCGTCGGCGTGCTCGCCGCGGATGCGGTCATCGACGAGGGCGCGCGCCTGGCGGAGCTCGCCCCGGAGACCCTGGCGAGCCTCGATCGGGTGCTGCCGCCCACCTGGTCCCACGGCAATCCCGTCGACATCGTCGGCGACGCCACGGGCCGCCGCTACGCCGATGCCCTGGAGGCGCTGGCGGACGACCGGGGCATCGACGCCATCCTCGTCCTCAACTGCCCCACGGCGGTGGCCTCCAGCACCGACGCCGCCCAGGCGGTGATCCGCACCGCCACGGCGAAGCCGAAGCTGCCGCTGCTGACCAGCTGGGTGGGCGACGGCTCCGCGGCGGAGGTGCGCCACCTGTTCGCCCGCCACCGGATCCCGAGCTACGACACCCCTGAACAGGCGGTGCGCGCCTTCATGCACCTGGTGAACTACCGCCGCAACCAGGAAACGCTGCTGGAGACCCCGCCATCGGTGCCGGAGGAGTTCACCCCCGACACGGCGCGGGCGCAGCGGGTCATCCGGCGGGCGCTGGGAGAGAGCCGCGACTGGCTCACGGAGCCCGAGGCCAAGGAGGTGCTCGCGGCCTACGGTGTCCCGACCGTCCCCACCGAGTGGGCGCGCACGCCCGGGGAGGCCGCCTCGGTCGCGGCGCGGATCGGCGGGACCGTGGTCCTCAAGATCGTCTCCCCCGACATCAGCCACAAGTCCGACGTGGGCGGGGTCGCCCGGGATCTCGACGGCCCCGCCGCCGTGCGGGAGATGGCCGAAGCCA
>JAQVKR010000097.1 GCA_028694565.1 Gammaproteobacteria bacterium
CCTGAACCCGATCTCATCAGTTGCACGGAGGCCGTCACCCTGCCCGGATTGCTGCGCTGCCGGATGGCGCGCACGCCGGATCTCCCCGCCTACCGGGAGTACGACGCCCGGCAGGGCGCGTGGCGCACGTGGACCTGGGGGGAGATGGGCGCCCTGGTGGGCCGCTGGCAGCGGGCCCTCGCCGCCGAGGCGCTGGAGCCCGGCGACCGGGTGGCCATCCTGGCGCCCAACGGGGTGGCGTGGGTGGCCTGCGAGCAGGCGGCGCTGGGCCTGGGGCTGGTGGTGGTGCCCCTGTACGTGGCCGACAACCCCGGCAACATCGCCTACCTGCTCGCCGACAGCGGCGCGCGCTTCCTGCTGGCGGGAAAGTCCGCCCTGTGGGCCGGCCTCGCCCCCCTGCGGGAGCGCTTTCCGGATCTGCGCACGGTGGTCTGCCTGGAGGAGCTGGAGGCCGTATCCCGGCCGCTGAAGGTCCGGCCGGCCGGCGGCTGGCTGCCGGCGGCGGCGGCCGGGCCCCGGCCCTGCCCTCCCGATCCCGACGCCCTGGCCACCCTGGTCTACACCTCCGGCACCACCGGCCCGCCCAAGGGAGTGATGCTCTCCCACCGCAACCTGCTCTGGAACGCCGAGGCGGCGGGGCGCATCATTCCCACCTACCACGACGACGTCTTCCTCTCCTTCCTGCCCCTGTCCCACACCCTGGAGCGCACCCTGGGCTACTACCTGCCCATGCTGTGCGGCAGCCAGGTGGCCTACGCCCGCTCGGTCAACCCCCTGGCCGAGGACCTGCGCGCCATCCGCCCCACGGTGATGATCTCGGTGCCGCGCATCTACGAGCGCTTCCACCGGGCAGTGCGGGCCGGGGCGCGGGAGCGCGGCCCGTTCGCCGAGCGGCTGCTGGACCGGGCCGTGGCGGTGGGCTGGCGGCGCTACCAGCACGGCCAGGGCCGCGGGCCGGCGCCGGGCCCCCTGGACCGGCTCCTGTGGCCCCTGCTGCGCCGGCTGGCGGCGGCCCCGGTGCTGGAGCGCCTCGGCGGGCGGCTGCGGGTGGCCATCAGCGGCGGCGGACCGCTGGACGAGTCCATCGCCCGCTTCTTCCTGGGGCTGGGGCTGCACCTGCTCCAGGGCTACGGGCTGACGGAGACCTCCCCGGTCATCACCGCCAACGCCATCGACGACAACGACCCGTTCTCGGTGGGCTTCCCGCTGCCCGGGCTGGAGGTGCGCACCGGCCCCGCGGGCGAGCTGCTGGTGCGCGGGCCCAGCGTGATGCAGGGCTACTGGGGCCGCGCCGAGGCGACCCGGGAGGCCATCGACGGCGAGGGCTGGCTCCACACCGGCGACGTGGCGGAGCTGCGCGACGGCCGGATTTTCCTGCGCGGGCGCATCAAGGACATCCTGGTGACCTCCACCGGCGAGAAGATCCCCCGCCCCGACCTGGAGGCGGCGGTGCTGCGCGACCCCCTCTTCACCCAGGTGCTGGCCATCGGCGAGGCGCGCCCCTACGTGGCCCTGCTGGCGGTGCTCGAACCGGAGCAGTGGCGCGCCTTCGCCGGGGCGCTGGGCCTGGCGCCCGACGACCCGGCCGCGCTGCGGGCCAGGCCGGTGACGCAGGCGGTCCTGCGGCGGGTCAACGCCCGGCTCCAGGACCTGCCCGGCTACGCCCGGGTGCGGGCGGTGCACCTGTCGCTGGAGCCATGGACCGTGGAGGCGGGCCTGCTCACGCCCACCCTGAAGCTGAAGCGCCACGTGCTGGAGGAGCGCTTCGGGGAGGCCATCCGCGGCCTCTACGCGGACCACGGCTGAGCGTTGCCGGGGCTGCCCGCCGCTCAGGCGGCGCGCCGGCGGGCCAGCACCAGCGCCGCGCCCGCCAGGGCCAGGATCACCACCCACAGGCGCAGGCCCAGCGGCCCGTCGCCGCCGATGCCGCCGCGCGCCAGGCTGGCCAGCCCGTAGCAGAGGAGGATCGAGCCGGTCACGGCCCGCCACGGCGCGAGCGGCGCCGCGGCGCCCCCCCGCGCCTCTTGCTCGAAGCGGGCGAAGACCGCCAGGAAGGGCCACAGCACCAGCCCGAGGACAAGATCCCACAGCGGCCGGGTCGCCCACCAGGCGCCGCTGCCGGGAAACAGTCCCAGCCCCGCGCCGCCGAGCAGGTTGGCCGCGCCGATGACCAGCACCATGGCGGTGAGGTGCCACAGGTAGAGGGTCATGATGTAGCCGTTCACCAGCACGGTGAAGGTCCAGGGGCCGGGGCGCTCCAGCCAGCGGCGCATGGGCCCCTGCAGGCCGAGCAGCAGCCCGGCGTGGAACAGCCCCAGCGCCAGCAGCGCCAGGGTGGGCGGCTGGCTGTTGGAGACCTCCTCCCCCGGCACCCCCACCATGCTGACCGGATAGCCGGCCACGGCGACCAGCGCCGCCAGCACCGCCAGGCCCAGCGCCGCCCAGGGTAGCGACCGGGCGGGGGTGGCGAAGCCGCCCGCCTGCCAGTGGTAGCCGAGCTGGTGCATGGCCAGCCAGACGAAGCCGTAGTTGACCCAGCGCAGCGGCGGGAAGACCGTGAAGCCCACCATGTCCACCGCCACGGCGCCGAGGGCCAGCCCCCAGAAGGAGGCGAGCCCGAACCGGCGCCAGGCCCGGTGGCTGACGGGGACCGCCACCACCACCAGCACGTAGACCGAGAGGAACCACACGGGGATGAGCGCCGCCTGGGAGCCGAGCCGGATGTTGACCGGCTGCACGCCGGCCCGGTGGCCCAGCGCCGCCAGCAGCGTCCAGAACAGCAGCAGCAGGACCAGCGGCCCCACCAGCCGCCGCAGCCGCACCGCCACCCACTCGGCGTAGCTCCGGCCCGAGCGCCGGGCCGAGGCCCAGGAGGCGGCGTTGGCGTAGCCGCCCACCATGAAGAAGACCGGCATCACCTGGAAGGCCCAGGTGAGCCAGCGGGTCCAGGGCACCACCCGCAGGAGATCGCCGATCTGCAGGACCCCCTCCGCGTAGTAGGGCGCCGCCATCAGCCAGTGGCCCAGCACCACCACGGTGATGGAGACCGCGCGCAGGAAGTCCACGTAGCGGTTGCGCCGCGCGGGCGCCTGCGCGGCCAGGGACCCTGCCCGGCTCCAGAGTCCGCCGCGTGCCGCTCCCTCCCGCTCCCCGGGCATGTCGTTCCCTCCCGATTTCCGCCTCCCTGTCAGGGGTATAGCATCCCCGGCCACAGCGGGCCACAGGGCGGCGAGGCGGCGACAGGCACCGGCAGCCGCCAACGCAAGCGGGCCCGCCCCCCGGCGCGGGGGGGCGGGCCCGGGACTCCAGGCTCAGTGGGCGTGCGCCTGCGCGGCCACCTGCTCCCCGCCGTGCCCGTGCCCGCCGGCCGCCGCGACGGCGGTGTGGACACCCTCCACGTAGTGGATGTACTGGACGTAGTCCTGCACGAACTCGCGGCCAGCGGCGACGCTGTTCCCGGCCTGCGCCCGCGCCTTCACGGCGGCGGCGAAGCGCTCCCGGACGCTGTCCTCGAACTTCCGGGTGATCCTGGCCACCAGCGCGTCGATGTCGCCCTCCACCAGCGCGGCGTCGGCCGCCATCACCGCCGGATCGATGCCGCCCGCCGGCTTGATGCCGGTGAAGGGCGCCCCCTCGGCGGCGCGGTGGACCTTGACCAGCGTCGCGAACAGCTCGTGGTCGGCGAACTCCCGCGCCTCTCCGCCGAGCTTGCGCACGCGCACGGCCTTGTCGAACACCGCCTTGACCTGGCCCTCGTCCGCGGCGGGCACCCATTTCAGCAGCGGGGTGACATCGCCCCGGTCCAGGGCGGTCATGGCCTCGGTGATGACCGGGCCGTCCATGGAGTCGCAGTGCGCGGCTGCGCTGTTCACCACCGACAGGCTGAGCGCGGCGGCCGCGACGAGGGCATAAAGGCTGTTGCGAAGTACCGGTTTCATGGCAGTTCTCCTTGGTTCACGTTGGGTTGGCTGTTTCGCCAGCGAAGCCTGCGGGGCGGGCTGTCCGCCCTTGTGCACGCTTCCTGGGGAACCATGCTAGGGAAACCGGTGGGCCGGATCGTTCGGGAGGGGGAATTCGTACGCTTCGGCGAAGCCCGTGAAACGGCTTCAGTTTCAACCGGTTGCGGGTTCGTTTCCGGTCGAGCCGAAAGTCGAACCGCGGAGATGGCTGGATGCGGGCCGGGAAGGAGGGTGTTCCGGCAGCCTGTCGGAGTTGAGGCCGCTAGTGTACTGCTTCACTCTTGGAGGTACTTTCAGAGCCCCCCGAAAGTGCCAGGACAAGGCGCAGTGCGCAGGCAATGGTTGTTCCCTTGTCAAGCGCTGCAACGCCGTCATGGTGCTTTCGGGGGGCTCCCTGCGGGCGCGCCGCCGGCCGGCCATCTGCGGCGTTGCGCTTGCTTAAAAGGGGGCCCGCCCTTCCTGCGCAAGCGCGCCTTGCATCTGACCGGCCGGCGACTCGCTGAATGGGCCTCCAAGAGTGAAGCAGTACACTAGGCTGGCCGCGCCCGGTACTGGCTCGGGGTCATCCCCGTGGCCTTCTTGAAGGCGGTGTTGAACACCGACTTCGAATTGAAGCCGGAGTCGTACATGATCTGCAGGATGCTGTCGCCGTTGTCCCCGTCCTCCAGTCGCCGCCGCGCCTCCTCCAGGCGGTAGCCGCTCACGAACTCGAAGAAGTTCTGCCCGAAGCCCTGGTTGATGGCCCGGGACAGCTCGCGGGGCGGCAGCTCCAGTTGCCGGGCCAGCTGCTCCACGGTGAGGTTGGAATGGAGGTGGGGCCGGGCCTGCGCCATGTGCCGGGCCAGCCGGTCGAGCAGCGCGCGGTCGGGAGAGGGCGCCGCCGCTTCCGGCCCGGCCGCCAGCAGCTCCGCCTCCTCGACGCTGAGCCCGGAGAAGATGATGGGCTGGCGCAGGGCGTTGAGCAGCAGGTAGTTGATGAACAGGAAGCCGGTGACGGCGCCGATGGCGACCACCCACCCGGCGCTGGCGCTGCTCTTGAACACGTGGGCGGAGAGGCAATAGAGCATGCTGACGATCCAGACCGCCGAGTAGCCGATCAGCAGGATGCGCAGCCAGGCCAACTGCTTGTTCTCGATGTTGGAGAAGACCTGCCGGACCTCGACCCCGAAGCGGTTGATGGTGCGGATCGTGGCGTAGAGGTAGCCGAGGAAGACCAGGTGGATGGCCACGGCCAGCAGGGGCGAGGTCAGTACGCCCGGGTGATCCCGCTGCTGGAGGATCTGCAGCTTCACCTCCACGGGCTGCAAGTAGTACTCCACCAGGAAGATCGCCGCGACGACCCAGAACAGCAGGGTATGGACCGCGTGCTGCCGGCGCAGCCTGAAGTCGCGGTACATCAGCGACTTCGCGTACAGGTAGAGGGTGCCCGCCTGCAGCAGGCCCAGCAGCGTGCCGAGGTAGGCGAAGTTCGGGTGCCGCAGCGCCAGGCCCGTCCCGTAGAGGAAGATCTCCGCCAGCCCCGCGGCGAAGCAGATCACCGTGGCCAGCAGCAGGCGGTTGCTCACCAGGCCGATGTTCCCCGGCAGCAACAGGAACACCGCCAGCACCAGGGACTGGATGATGCTGGTGATGAGCAGGATGTCCGTGATGTTCAGATACACGCCGCGCCCGACCGCCTCGCCGCTCCGGAGCCGATTCGCTCCCTTCCCGCGGGCGATTGTAACCCGCCGGCGCTGAAAACCGTCCGCCGCCGGGCCGTGGAGATGGGGGGAGTCGCCGGCGCAGGTTCAGCGCGGGCGGCCCCCCGTTCGCCTACTCGGTTTCGGCCTTGCCGGTCACGGTCGCCTCGCCGGCCTGCTCCGACCCGCCGTTGCTGTCCCACCAGGCCTGGGCCCGGGCCCGGTCGAACGGCGGCATGACCCGCACCGCGATGTCCGCGGACGCCAGCGCCGGGAACAGCTGGCGATAGGACGGGAGATCCTCGTCCTGCCGGTCGGCGATCACCACGTCGAAGGTGCTCTGGGCGAAGCCGGTGACGCTCTGGTCGATGAGCGGGATGACCGGCCCGGCCCGGAACTCGCCGTCCCCGCGCTCGCGCATCGTGCCCGAGACCCGGCCGATGTAGGTCACGGTGCCGGGCGCGACCTCGATGTCCGCATGAATGGGCAGCAGGCAGGTCGCCGCGATGAACAGGCTGCGGTACATGCAGGTCGCGCCGCGCACCACGTAGCGCCCGGGATCCAGCTCCATGCGCAGCAGGTAGCGGGTGCCCGCGGAGCTGCTCACGGTGCCCTCGAGATCGGTCTTGAAGTTGTGCCGGTCGCTCTTCTCCTTCGCGTCCGGCGTCTCCACGTGGGCCACGAGAATCTGCGGCTGGTAATCCGGGCTGTACTGGTTGCCCACCTGGAGCGACATGAGCACCATCGCCTTGCCGTCGAGGTCCAGCCGCTCGGTGCCGGCGTTGACGCCCATCTCGTGGACGGTGGCGCAGCCGGACAGGAACAGGAGCGCGACGAGCGCGAGCCCGTTCAACGCCAGGAGTGATTGACGCTTGTTGCCCCAGACCATGGTTGTTTCCTCCCTCGCAATGGATTGTTGTTATCGGCGGGCCGAGCGTCCCCCCTGGACGGACGGCGCCGGCCCTTCCCCCCTGCGGGCTCCCCGTCGCCCGCCGCCGGCGCGGCCCGGATGCGCGCCGTCCGCACGGATCCGGCGTGTGCGCTGGGAGGTGCTGCGACGGGGGGAGGCAGGCCCGGGCCGGCGTGCCGGGGCACGCCGGGCGACGGCATCCCTGTCATCCGCGGCGTCGCGGCTCCTCGTGCCGGGCTGCGGGCCATCATAGCGGCAACACGCCGCCGCTGTCACCGCCCCAAGTCGTTGACTTCGCTTGCTTCCTTCCCGCCCGGCCCAGGCGCCGCTCCGCCCCCCTCTCAATCCGCCGCCCACTCCCTCTCCGTGCCCTGGTGCAGAATGGCGTAGACCCGGTTGCGCAGCCCGTTGGCCTCGCTGGAGGTGAGCGTGCGCACCGGGTGGCGGATGGTCAGGCGCAGCAGCACGTTCTTCTGCCCGGCCCCCATCCCCATGCGCTCCCGGGCCGCCGCCGGCAGATCCTCCCAGGCCGTCTCCTCCAGGATGTCCAGGCTCTCCAGCTGGTCCAGGCCCCGCCCACGGCCTCGCGGACGCGATCCCCCAGCTCCTCGGGGGTCAGCGCCGCCGGCACCGCCACCGAGAGATCCCGGCGGATGGCCGGCTGGTTCGAGACCGGGCGGTAGGGGGCGAGGTCCTGCATCTGCCGGGCCACGCGCGGGTCCTCCGTGCGCAGCAGGCGGATGTCGTCGATGCCCTTGCGCACCATGAGCAGGCGATCCAGCCCCAGCCCCATGGCCAGTCCGCCGACCCGCTCCGGGTCCATGCCGGCCTGCGCGAGCACGGACGGGGCCGCCAGCCCGCATTCGCCGACCTCCACCCAGGCGCCGTCCACCTCCACGTCGATCTGGAGCCCGTCAGTGGTGTAGGGATGAGCCGCCGCCGACATCCGGTAGCGGTAGCCGGGCAGCGCCGCCTGCATGGCCAGGCGCACCATCTCCGCCAGGTCGTCCCGGGTCAGGCGGGTCCGGCGGGCGATGCGCCAGAGATCGAGCTGGTGCGGCTCGCCCACGTGCAGGCGATCGATGGCGTCGCGCCGGTAGACCAGCCCCGGGCAGACCAGCAGGAGATCCCCGGGCGGGTCCGCCGCCAGGCCGCGCAGAATGCCGGGAATCTGGGCGGACATGTGGGAGCGGAGCATGTAGCCCTCGCCGAGATAGCGGGTGTAGCGCGCGTCGCGCGCGGCCGCGCCGGCCGGATAGCCGAGGCGGTCGTAGTTGTCGCCCACCGCCACCACGGGGGTGTGCCGGTGGATGAGGCGCGGACAGCCCCACTCCTTGCCGAGGCAGATGTGGATGTCCGCCACCAGGTGCTGCATGGCGTGGGGGCCCTGCAGGGGGTCGGTCAGATCGCGCAGGCGCAGGGCCCGGAGCAGGGTCGCGTGGTCGATATAGGAAGTCATGTCTCTCTCCTGGAGCGGGAATGGCCATGGCCGAAACGCACAACGCCCCCGGGTTCCGGAACCCGGGGGCGTTGCATGGCTGAAAGCCAGGAGAGCGCAGTTGGCCGTTATCTGCGCGCGCACGCCGCCGCGTCCCTGTGAACAGGAACCCGGGAGCGGCTAAATCGCTGCGCGCGGTGGATGGCCATGTCTGCTCCGGTGGAAAGTATCAAAAACCGTACCGGCG
>JAQVKR010000098.1 GCA_028694565.1 Gammaproteobacteria bacterium
AGCGGCACCCGGCGGTTATCCTGAGCATCCCGAAGCGAGAACGAGCGGAGAGGTGGAGATGGCGACGAAACAGTTGGCGGCACGGGACTGCTGCTGCGTTTCCTGGTGGGCCTGGTGCTGGTGTTCGCCAGCTACAATCCCGAGCAGTGGTCGTACTGGCACTGGGCGCTGGCGAACCTGCCCGAGTTCAGCGTGCTGAAGGCGTTCGTGGGCGTGGTGCTGCTCATCGGCTGGACCATCTACCTGCGCGCCACGGTTCGCTCGCTCGGTCCCTTCGGCCTGATTCTGGCCGTCGCCTTCTTCGGCACCCTCATCTGGCTGCTGGTGGACACGGGAATCCTGCCCGCCGACAGCGTGCGCGCGGTCAGCTACATCGTGCTGGTGATCATCAGCGGCGTGCTCGCGGTGGGCGTCTCCTGGTCCCACGTGCGTCGGCGCATCACCGGCCAGATCGACGTGGACGAGATCGAGGAGGACTGAAAACCGTTCTCCCGCGCCTGCGCCGCCCGGGTCCTAAAGCGTGCGGGCCGGGGGATGGATGCGCCCGCCCGTGGGCGGGCGCACCGGGGACGGCTAAAAATCCTGCGGGGGCGGGGTGTCGGGGTTCAGCGATCGTCACGGCAGCAGGTGAATCGCACCAGCAGTCCGATGGCGATGACGGCCGACACGATACCGGTAACCGTCAGGCTGTCGATGGCAAACGTGATCATGGCGGTACCTCCGGGGACCATAAATCAGTTCGCGCTTATATTAGCAAAGCCTGATTTATATGTCACGCATAATTTCTGCATCCGCTCAGCCGGTGCTCCGGCAGGTGGGCGCGGGGGGTGACGGCGCCCTTGGTTCGCGCATGGCGGTGCCCGGGGCTGGCGCGCCCTGCCTCCACCGCGTCCCGATTCGCTACGGGCAGGGATTCGGGTGGGCCGTGTGGAGGGTTTCGATGGCCTTCAGGGTTTCCTCGTCGAGTTGCAGTTCGCTGCTGCCGATGTTGGACTCCAGCTGTTCCAGCGTGGTGGCCCCCACCAGGGTGCTGGCGCAGAAGGGCCGGCTGTTGACGTAGGCCAGTGCCATCTGTGCCGGGTCCAGCCCCCGCTCGCGGGCCAGTTCCACGTAACCCCGGATCGCCGCATCGCCCTCCGGACTGCTGTAGCGCGTATAGCGCTCCATGTCTCCGAACAGGGTCAGGCGCGCGCCGGCGGGCTTCGCGCCATCGAGGTACTTGCCGGACAGCACGCCGAAGGCCAGGGGCGAATAGGCCAGCAATGGCACCTGCTCCCGGTGGGCCACTTCGGCCAGCCCGATCTCGAAGGTGCGGTTCACCAGGCTGTAGGGATTCTGGATGCTGAGCACCCGCGGCAGTGAGAGGCGTTCGGCGGCGCGCAGGAAGGTCATCAGGCCCCAGGGCGTTTCGTTGGAGACCCCGATGTGGCGGATCTTCCCGCTTTCCACCAGGTCGCCGAGGATGGTGAGGGTCTCCTCGATGGGGATGGCTTTCTCCCCGGCGTTGTGGACGTAGCCGAGCTTGCCGAAGTAGTTGGTGCTGCGTTCGGGCCAGTGCAGCTGGTAGAGATCGATGTGGTCGGTCCGCAGCCGGCGCAGGCTGGCGTCGACCGCCGCCTCGATGTTCTTCCGATCGAGGCGGGTCTCGCCGTCGCGTACATAATCGATGGCCCGTGCCGGACCCAGGACCTTGGTGGCCAGCACGATCCGGTCGCGTCCGCCCCGCGCCCTGAGCCAGCTGCCGATGTACTGCTCCGTCAGGCCCTGGGTCTCGCGGCGCGGCGGTATCGGGTACATCTCCGCGGTGTCGACGAAATTGACGCCCGCGGCCAGGGCCGCGTCGAGCTGGGCGTGGGCCTCGCGCTCGGTATTCTGCTGACCCCAGGTCATGGTGCCGAGGCCGATCTGGCTGACTTCGAGTTCGCTGGTGCCGAGTCGGTTGTAGCGCATGATTCCGTCCGTCGTCGTGGCGTTGGGCCGCCCGGCGATCTGGGCGCCGGATGCCTCTTGCAGAGGGGCGGGATGCGGGAGGGGCGGGGGCGGGAGGAACCTCGGCGGCCCCGGGCTGCCGCGAATCCGCACCGGAACCCTAAACAAAAGGGCGGAGGTGCCGCAACACCTCCGCCCAGTGTCCGGGGATCCCGCGCCGCCGGCGGCGGCGCGGCAGGCCAGGCCCGACTCAGCTGCTGGCCATATCCTTCAGCTTCTTCAGCGGGAGGACCTTGACCACCGTCTTCGCCGGCTTGGCGGGCACGTCCATGAGCTCGCCGGGCTTGAAGGGATTGGGAACACCCTTGCGGGCCTTGGTCGCGGGCTTCTTCACGGTCTTGATCTTGAGCAGGCCGGGCATGGTGAAGCTGCCGACCGCACGCTTCTTCACGTGGCGCTCAACAAGGTCCGCGAGGCCGTCGAGCACCGCGTTGACCTCTTTCTTGGACAGACCGGTCTCCTCGGCGAGGGTGTTGACGATCTGGGTCTTGGTGAAGGCTTCCTTTACGGCGGTGAGTTTCTTGGCGGGGGCTGCGGCCTTGGGAGCAGCCTTCTTTGCGGAAGCCTTGGGAGCTGCCTTCTTCGGGGCGGCCTTGGCCGCCGCTTTCTTCTTGACTGCCATATGTTCCCTCCTCTCAACAGGTGGTGTGCATGCGTTTCTTATCGCTGAAAATAGCACATGGCAGGCAAGATACTAGGTAAATCGCGTGTAAAATGCCAAGCATCGTCGTTATTCGTCCGCCCGCCGCGTTCCGGAGCCGCGTGTGCGCGGGATGCGCCCGCCCCCGTGCCGCACCGGGTCGTCGCGCCGGAGGCGACCCGCAGGCCCAGAGGCCGGGGTGTCGTGCCCGCCGGCAACCGGCCGGTCTCCGCGTGTCGCCGATATCCGGAGACGTGGTTTCCGAATGAGCGGCGAGCGCCGCCGAAGCCTCGGGCCGGGGCGTGGTGGGCGGGCGATGGCGCGAGTCCCTGTCGGGCGCCGCAACGCCGTCATGGGGCTCGAGGGGGAGCCGGCATGTCCGCGGTCGCCGCCCGGTGATGTCCGGGGCGCCGCGCCTCGATCGGAGTTTGGAGTCGCCCATGTCCTACTATCGTCACCACGTTTTCTTCTGTACCAACCAGCGTACGGACGGCCGTGCCTGCTGCCAGGATCACAACGCCAAGGCGCTGCGCGATCACGCCAAGCAGAGGATCAAGGCGCTCGGGCTCGCCGGCGCCGGCGGTGTGCGCATCAATACCGCGGGCTGTCTCGATCGCTGTGCCGAGGGGCCGGTGGCGGTCGTCTATCCCGAGGGCGTCTGGTACACCTTCGTGGATCGGGAGGACATCGATGAAATCATCGACTCGCACCTGGTGGCGGGACGGGTGGTGGAGCGGCTGAGGATTTGAGCGCGGGCGGCGTGCCTCCCGAAGGGCGGATCGATTTTCCGATGGGGTGTCCGCCGGCTGTCCGCTCTCCTCTTCCTGATGGCCGTTCGGCGGCAGGGCGCCGGGAGGCGGGACGGCGCGGGTCCGGCCCGTCCTTTCCCCCGTCGCGGCCGTGAAGAGGGGGGCGCGGACCGGCGAGGCGCGCGTCCGGCACGCTTCCCGCGCGCGGCGTGACGACGGCGACCCCTGGCCCGGGTTCCGGCCCCTTCCGGGACAAAAAAATATTTTGTCGCCCCAAATTTTTCTTATTTCATGGTTGACTAATATGCCGATGGGTCGGATAATGCGTCCCGAAGCCTTCCGAGGCTTCAACTCTCTCGACTCCTCCATCCTCCTTTGGTGGTTTGACGCGGCCTCTTCAGGCCGCGTTTTTTTGTCCTAACAACTATTTTCCGGGGCCGGCGGCTGCGCACGGTGGTGGCGGGGAAGGGCCTCGGCCTGGCGCCCGATGGCCGGGGGCGCACCGGGCGAGGCGGCCGAGCCGCCGCCGGGGTTCCGGCGTTCCTCCGGGGGTTTCCGTCGCCATGGACCAGGCTCCGCGCGCCTTGCTCGGGGTGGAGGGGGGAAGGCGGAGGCCTGGTCGAACCGGGTTGGCGGGGGTGCTTGTATCCCGGGTTGTCTTTCTGTAAGATTCCCCGTTCTTTGGACAGAGCCACTCACTTTCGTGTGGCTGATGATCTGCAGCGAGACGCGAGTAATGAAGACCTTCAGCGCGAAACCCGAGACCGTGAAGCGGGACTGGTACGTGGTGGACGCCAGCGGCAAGACGCTGGGACGGCTTGCCACCGAGATCGCCCGCCGCCTGCGCGGCAAGCACAAGCCTGAATACACCCCGCACGTCGATACGGGTGATTACATCGTTGTGGTCAACGCCGAAAAGGTGAATGTGACCGGCAACAAGCTCAAGGACAAGGTCTACTACCACCACACCGGCTTCCCCGGCGGCATCAAGGGCATCACCCTGGAGAAGCAGCTGGTCAAGGCGCCCGAGCGCGTGATCGCCTCCGCGGTGAAGGGCATGCTGCCCAAGAACACCCTGGGGCGGGCCATGTTCCGCAAGCTCAAGATCTACGCGGGCCCCGAGCACCAGCACGCCGCCCAGCAGCCCCAGCCCCTGGAACTGTAACGGAATCCCATCATGGCAGAACAGTACTACGGCACCGGCCGTCGCAAGAACGCCACCGCCCGCGTCTATCTTCGTCCGGGCAGCGGCAACATCGTCATCAACTCCAAGGTGCTCGACGAGTACTTCGGCCGCGAGACCGCCCGCATGGTGGTCCGGCAGCCCCTCGAGCGCACCGAGACGACCGAGAAGTTCGACGTGATGGTCTCGGTGGCGGGCGGTGGCACCACCGGCCAGGCCGGCGCCATCCGCATGGGTCTCACCCGGGCCCTGATGGAGTACGACGAGTCCATGCGTGGCACCCTGCGCGCCGCCGGCTACGTCACCCGTGACGCCCGCGAGGTGGAGCGCAAGAAGGTCGGTCTGCACAAGGCGCGCAAGCGTCCGCAGTACTCCAAGCGCTAGGCGCACGCGATGGGCGCGCGCGGGGTTGCGAAACCGCGTGCGCATGCCTATCCTTCCGCACCGCATTTGGGGGATCGTCTAACGGCAGGACAGCGGACTCTGACTCCGTCAATCTAGGTTCGAATCCTAGTCCCCCAGCCACTCTGAAAGGCCCGGTCGCCAGGCGTGACGACCGGGCCTTTTCATTTCAGCCGGTCCGATCGGGACGAGTCCGGCGCGGCCCCGATGCCGAGGGCCGGTCTCCAGCTCCATCGGGCATGGCGCCGGGGCGGATATTTATTGTTGCGACAATTTGTGACACGTTCCGCACTTTAGTTGCAAAAAAGCCTCTGACGTGTTGATGAAACAACGAATCGTGCGTTAACATCTCGGCCATGGGGTGCCTGGGCACCCGGTTCCTGACTCGCATGGAGAGCCATATCATGAAGAAGCTGCTTACCCTGGCCGTCGCCGCCGCCTTCGCCGCGCCGCTGGCCGCTTCCGCCGAGCCGACCGTCTATGGCCGGGTGAACGTCAACATGGTCCACGAGGATTTCGATGACGGCTCCTCCGACGCCTGGGATGTGCAGAACAACACCTCCCGCGTGGGCGTGAAGGGCTCCGAGGATCTGGGCAACGGCCTGGCCGCGGTGTACCAGTTCGAGTTCGGCGTCGACGCCTCCGACACCGGCGGCCTGAGCGGCCGTCTGGCCTACGCCGGCATCACCGGCGGCTTCGGCACCTTCGCCATGGGCCGGCAGTGGACGCCCTACTACGGCTCCGTGGACAAGTCCGACATCTTCCAGACCAACGGCATGAACGACGAGTACCTCGGCCTGACCCGGGTGGGCAACGCCGTGGCCTACGTGACGCCGAACTTCAACGGCCTGTCGGGCAAGCTGGCGCTGGTGATCGACAACGGCGGCGCCGAGGATGTGGGCGACGATTTCGCCGACTGGTGGAACCTGTCGGTGGACTACGACAACGGCCCGCTGAGCGTCGGCTTCTCCTACCTGACCGCCCAGGGCAGTGGTGCGGCCGACATCGTCGACGGCTCCCTGTGGGGTCTCGCCGCGAAGTACAACTTCGGCACGTTCGCCCTCATCGGCCAGTATGAGACCCTCAGCGACGTGGACGGGATCGATGCCGACGCCTACGCCATCGCCGGTGAGCTCTACCTCGGCAACAACACCCTGCGCGCCAAGTACGGCAAGCAGGACTTCGATATCTATGGCGGCGACTACGATCCCTCCAACTGGGTCATCGAGGCCGAGCACAACTTCAGCAAGCGCACCCGGGTGTTCGTCTCCTACGAGGATTCCGAGGGCAGCTACGGGCTGACCAGCCTCGGCAAGTACCTGGATGGCGACTACAGTTCCGCGACGGAGCACCAGCGCTTCGGCGTCGGTATCCGCCACGACTTCTGATCTCCCCGCGAGGGGCCGATGTGAAGACGGGCGCCCGCGGGCGCCCGTTTTTTTTGTCCTGCCGCGCTCTTTTCTGGTGACCGGCCCGGTTGGGAGGGGGTAGGCCGTGGCCTCCTGGGGAGGCTGCTGCGCAATGAGGCGTTGTTGTATATTTGACAATTTGTTGCTTTTTTATTGCGTGTTGCCTATATTTCCCATGCGAAACATTCATCTGCCGGATCTGTCTGCCAACCTTCAGGAGAGCGCAACCATGAAGAAGCTGCTTACCCTGGCCGTCGCCGCCGCCTTCGCCGCGCCGCTGGCCGCCTCCGCCAACCCGACCGTCTACGGCCGCGTGAACGTCAACCTGGTCCATCAGGACATGGACACTGAGTATGACGGCCGCTCCGAGGATGCCTGGAACGTCGAGAACAACGCCTCCCGCGTGGGCGTGAAGGGCTCCGAGGACCTGGGCAACGGCTTGTCCGCCATTTACCAGTTCGAGTTCGGCGTCGACGCCTCCGACACTGGTGGCCTGAGCGGCCGCCTGGCCTACGCCGGCATCACCGGCGGCTTCGGCACCTTCGCCATGGGCCGGCAGTGGACGCCCTACTACGGCTCCGTGGACAAGACCGACATCATGCAGATCGGCACCATGAACGATCACTATCTGGGCCTGACCCGGGTGGGCAACGCCGTGGCCTACGTGACGCCGAACTTCAACGGCCTGTCGGGCAAGGTGGCCCTGGTCATCGACAACGGCGGCGCCGAGGACACCGGCGAGGACTTCGCCGATTGGACCAACGTCTCCGTCGACTACGACAACGGCCCCCTGTCGATTGGTGCTTCCTGGCTGCGCGAGAATAGCGGTGAGGATGACCTCTGGGGCCTGGCCGGCAAGTACAACTTCGGCATGTTCGCCCTCATCGGCCAGTACGAGAGCGCCGAGGACGATCTGACCTCCTGGGCGCTGGGCGGCGAGGTCTACCTCGGCAACAACACCCTGCGCGCCGTCTACGGCCACGTGGATGACGACGGCGACGACGGCAGCAACTGGGCCATCGGTGCCGAGCACAACTTCAGCAAGCGCACCCGGGTGTTCGCCGAGTACGAGGATTCCGAGTACAACAGCCTCACCCACGGGGATCATTCCCACTACGTGGATGGCCAGCGCTTCGGCGTCGGCATCCGCCACGACTTCTGATCTCCCCGCGGAGTTCCGAAGTGAGAACGGGCGCCTGCGGGCGCCCGTTTTTTATCGCGCCATCGCGTTGAAGCGCGCCCGGCTTCTGGGTGGCCAGCGGGGGCGCCCCGGTCGGCCAGTAGTGTTGCGTTTTTGCCAATCTGTTGCTTTTTTATTGCGTGTTGTCTATGTTCGCCATACAGAGGCATCCACCTGCCGGAACCGTTTGCCGCCATTGCCATTCAGGAGAGCGCAACCATGAAGAAGCTGCTTACCCTGGCCGTCGCCGCCGCCTTCGCCGCGCCGCTGGCCGCCTCCGCCAACCCGACCGTCTACGGCCGCGTGAACGTCAACCTGGTCCACCAGGACATGGACTATTACGAGTGGATCGACGTCGATGACGCCGAGGCCTGGAATGTCGAGAACAACGCCTCGCGCATCGGCGTGAAGGGCTCCGAGGATCTGGGCAACGGCCTGGCCGCGGTGTACCAGTTCGAGTTCGGCGTCGACGCCTCCGACACCGGCGGCCTGAGCGGCCGTCTGGCCTACGCCGGCATCACCGGTGGCTTCGGCACCTTCGCCATGGGCCGGCAGTGGACGCCCTACTACGGCTCCGTGGACAAGATCGACATCATGCAGGTCGGCAACATGAACGACGCCTACCTCGGCCTGACCCGGGTGGGCAACGCCG
>JAQVKR010000099.1 GCA_028694565.1 Gammaproteobacteria bacterium
CGTACTGGTGGCCCTGGCTCTCTGGGCCATCCTCGGGTGGTCGGGGGAGGCTTTCGCCCTCGGCTTCGCCGGCGTGGCGGCGCTGGCGGCCTGGGAGTGGAGCGCGCTGGAGGGCGTGGGCGCGACCCCGGCCCGGCTGGCCTACGTCGCGTTCGTCGCGGCCCTGCTGCTGGCCATGGCCTTCACGCCGGCGGGCGCCGGACCGGCCGTGCTCTGGGCGGCCGTTCCCTGGTGGGTGCTGGCGGCCGTCGCCGTGTTGCGCTACCCCGCCGGAAACCGGCTCTGGGCGCAGCGCGCGCCCCGTCTCGCCGCGGGCGTGCTGGTGCTGGTCCCGGCCTGGACGGCCCTGGTGGCGTTGCGTGGCGACGGTTCCGGCGCGGTTCTGGTCCTGTACCTGATGGGGGTCATCTGGACGGCCGACACGGCAGCCTATTTTTGCGGCCGCCGCTGGGGGCGCCGCAAGCTGGCTCCGGGGGTCAGCCCGGGCAAGACCTGGGAGGGCTTCTATGGCGCCCTGGCCGGCGGAGCGGCGCTGGCGGCCGCCTGCGCGGTGCCGCTGGGCTATGGTGGCCAACAGTTGCCGGGTTTTCTCCTGCTGGCCCTGGCGACCGTGGTAAGCTCGGTGCTGGGCGACCTGTTCGAAAGCCTGGTCAAGCGGGTGGCGGGCATCAAGGACAGCGGCGCCATCCTGCCGGGGCACGGGGGCGTCATGGACCGTATCGACAGCCTCACCGCCGGCGCGCCCATCTTCGTCGTCGGCCTCGGACTGCTGGGATCTCCTGCATGATTGGTGTGACCATCCTGGGCGCCACCGGCTCCATCGGGGTCAGTACCCTGGACGTGCTGGCGCGGCACCCGGATCGCTTCCGGGTGGTGGCGCTGGCGGCCAACCGTCGCGCCGACCGCCTCTACGAACAGTGCCTGCGGCATCGTCCCCGCTATGCCGTGCTGCGTGATCCGGCCGCCGCGGCCGAGCTGCGCGCGCGGCTGCGCAGCGATGCCCCGGAGGTGGAGGTGCTGGAAGGCGCCGAGGCCCTGGAACAGGTGGCGGCGCTGCCGGAGGTGGATCAGGTCATGGCCGCCATCGTGGGCGCCGCCGGCCTGCTGCCCACCCTGGCCGCCGCGCGGGCCGGCAAGCGGGTGCTGCTGGCCAACAAGGAGGCGCTGGTGATGTCCGGCGCCCTGTTCATGGAGGAGGTGCGCCGCCATGGCGCGGAGCTGCTGCCCATCGACAGCGAGCACAACGCCGTATTCCAGTGCATGCCCGCGGATTTCCGTCGCGGCCTGGCCCCGGTGGGGGTGCGGCGAATCCTGCTCACCGCCTCCGGCGGGCCCTTCCGCGACGCCCCGGTGGAGTCCCTGGAGTCGGTCACCCCGGAACAGGCCTGCGCCCATCCCAACTGGTCCATGGGGCGCAAGATCTCCGTCGACTCCGCCACCATGATGAACAAGGGCCTGGAGGTCATCGAGGCCTGCTGGCTGTTCGACGCCGCGGCCGACCAGGTGGAGGTGATGATCCAGCCCCAGAGCATCATCCACTCCATGGTGGCCTACAGCGACGGTTCGGTGCTGGCGCAGCTGGGAAATCCCGACATGCGCACGCCCATCGCCCATGCCCTGGCCTGGCCGGAACGGCTGGAGTCGGGGGTGGACGCGCTCGACATGCTGCGGGTCGGGCAGCTCGATTTCCGTCCGGTGGACCGGGCGCGCTACCCCTGTCTGGAGCTGGCCTACCAGGCCCTGGGCGAGGGCGGGACGGCGACCGCCATCCTCAACGCCGCCAACGAGGTGGCGGTCGAGGCGTTTCTCGATCGGCGCCTGGGCTACATGCGCATCGCGCCGGTCATCGCCGAGACCATGGCGGCGGTTCCGGCCCGTTCCGCGGGGAGCCTCGATCTGGTCTTCGAGGACGACGCCGCGGCGCGGCGCGCGGCGGAAGCCGCCATCCGGCGCCTGGCGGGCTGATCATGCCGGGTTTTCTCTCCACCATCCTCGCCTTCATCGTCGCCATCGGGGTGCTGGTGACGGTGCACGAGTTCGGCCATTTCTGGGTGGCGCGGCGCCTGGGCGTGAGGGTGCTGCGCTTCTCGGTGGGATTCGGGCGGCCGCTCTGGCGCCGCGTGGCGGCGGACGGAACCGAGTACATGCTGGCGGCGATTCCGCTCGGCGGCTATGTGAAGATGCTCGACGAGCGCGAGGGGGAGGTGCCCGCCGCCGAGCTCGGCCGCGCCTTCAACCGCAAGCCGGTGGCCAGCCGGATCGCCATCGTCGCCGCCGGGCCGATATTCAATTTCCTGTTCGCCATCCTGGCCTACTGGCTCATCTTCGTCATCGGCGTCACCGGCCTGCGACCCCTGGTGGGGCAGGTGCTGCCCGAGTCTCCGGCGGCCCATGCCGGGCTGCACGGCGGCGACGAGATCCGGATGGTGGATGGGCGCTCCACGCCCACCTGGGATGCGGCCAGGACCGCGCTGCTCAAGGGGAGCCTCGGCGAGGGAGGCATCGCGCTGGAAGTGACCGGCAGCGACGGGGCGGCGCGTCACGTGGAGCTGGATCTGGCCGGCCTGCCCCTGGATCTCGAAGGCGGGGATCTCCTGCCCGGGCTGGGCATCGAGCCGTGGCGGCCTTCCATCCCGGCGGTCATCGGCGAGGTGATGCCCGGCGAACCGGCCGAGCGGGCCGGCCTGCGGGCCGGCGATCGCATTCTCAGCGTGGACGGCCGGCCGATTCCCGACTGGAACGTCTGGGTCGAGTACGTCCGCGCCCATCCGGGAACGCTGCTGGAAGTGACCGTGGAACGCGACGGCGCGCCGCTGGCGCTCGCGCTCGAACCGGCCGGCGTGGTGGAGGGGAAGCGGGAGGTGGGCCGCATCGGGGCGGCGGTGGACATGTCCCGGGCCCCCGACCTGGAGCGCTACCAGGCCGTCCAGGACTATCCGCCGCTGGAGGCGCTGGGTGTCGCCGCGGTCCGGACCTGGGACATGACCAGCCTGACGCTGCGGGTCCTCGGCCGGCTCTTCACCGGGCGGGCTTCGCTGGAGAGCGTCAGCGGGCCCATCACCATCGCCCAGTACGCCGGCGAGACCGCGCGCATCGGGGTGGTTCCCTTCCTGGCGTTCCTGGCCGTGGTCAGCATCAGCCTGGGAATTCTCAACCTCCTGCCGGTTCCGATACTGGATGGGGGCCATCTGTTGTATTACCTTATAGAGCTTGTCAAGGGCAGCCCCCTTTCCGAGGGGGCGCAACAGCTCGGGCAGCGGCTGGGTATCGTGCTGCTGCTGGGCCTGATGGCCCTCGCCTTCTACAATGACTTCTCGCGCCTGCTGGACTGACCCGGCGCGACGGGCAGGTCTGCGTGCGGCGCGGGCTCGGCGACACACCGGTCGATGGATTGTAACTCTGTGAAAAAACTAAAGAAAATTGCACTCTCCATGGCGCTGGGCGGACTCCTGAGCAGTGCGGTCGCCGCCGAGACATTCGTCGTCCGGGACATCCGCATCGAAGGGCTGCAGCGCATATCCGCCGGGACCGTGTTCAACTACCTGCCCATCCGGGTCGGCGATCGCGTCGATGAGCAGGCCACCGCCGACGCCGTGCGTACCCTCTACCGGACCGGCTTCTTCCGCGACGTCCGCATGGAGCGGGACAACGGCGTGCTGGTGGTCGCGGTGCAGGAACGGCCGGCGATCACCAGCATCAAGATCGAGGGCAACAAGGATATCGACTCCGAGCAGCTGCTCGACGCGCTGAAGCAGGTGGGATTCGCCGAGGGCCGGGTCTATGACCAGTCGGTGCTCGACAAGGTGGAGAACGAGCTCAAGCAGCTCTACTACAGCCGTGGCAAGTACGCGGTGCGCATCGAGACCACCGTCACGCCGCTGCCGCGCAACCGGGTGGCCATCGATCTGAACATCTCCGAAGGCCGGGTCGCCAAGATCAAGCGCATCAACATCGTCGGCAACGAGGCGTTCGAGGACGACGAGCTGCTGGATCAGTTCGAGCTCGAAACCAGCGGCTGGACCTCGTTCATCTCCAAGAACGATCAGTACTCGAAGCAGAAGCTGGGCGCCGACCTGGAGCGTCTGCGCTCCTGGTACCTGGACCGCGGCTACATCAACTTCAACATCACCTCCGCCCAGGTTTCGCTCACCCCCGACAAGCAGGACGTCTACATCACCATCAATGTGGACGAGGGCGATGTCTACACCATCAAGGAGGTGAAGCTCGCCGGCGATCTCATCGTCCCGGCCGACGATCTGGGCGAACTGGTCACCCTGCACGAGGGCGAGGTCTTCTCCCGCAAGGCGGTCACCCAGAGCACCACCGCGCTGACCGAGCGCCTGGGAGTGGAGGGTTACGCCTTCGCCAACGTCAACGCGATTCCCGACATCGACGGCGAAAACCGCCAGGTCACCCTGACCCTGTTCGTGGACCCGGGCAAGCGCGCCTATGTCCGGCGCATCAACATGGCGGGCAACACCAAGACCGCCGACGAGGTGCTGCGCCGCGAGATGCGGCAGATGGAGGGCGCCTGGATCGACACCGAGAAGGTGAAGCGCTCGCGCACCCGCCTGGAGCGCCTCGGCTATTTCCAGAGCGTGGCGGTGGAGACGCCTCCCGTGGCCGGCACCACCGACCAGGTGGACGTCAACTTCAACGTCGAGGAGCAGCCTTCGGGCAACCTGATGGCCGGTATCGGCTACTCCCAGTCCGATGGTTTCATCCTCAGCTCCAGCGTGAGCCAGGACAACTTCCTCGGCACCGGCAAGCGGGTCAGCTTCGAGTTCAACAACTCCAGCTCCAACACCGTCTACAGCTTCGGCTACACCAATCCCTACTACACCATCGACGGGGTCAGCCGCGGGTTCAACCTCTACTACCGCGAGACCGACGCGGGCGAGGCCAACGTCTCCGACTACACCACCGACGCCTTCGGCGGCGGGGTCACCTTCGGGGTGCCCATCAACGAGTTCGACACGGTGCGGTTGGGCGCCAACCTGCGCAACCTCACCCTGAAGCTGGCGGATGAGCCTCAGGAACACCAGATACTGTTCGTCAATCCGGACTGGGACGGCGTGTCGACGGATTACAGCGACAGCGAGTCCTACCTCAGCGCCACCCTCACCGCCAGCTGGGCCCACGACACCCGCAACCGGGCCCTGTTCCCCGACCGGGGCGTGCTGCAGCGGTTCACCGCCGAGCTGGCCGTGCCGGGGCTCGATCTCGAGTACTACACCGTCGGCTATCGCCACGAGTGGTACCGGCCGCTGTTCATCAAGGACTGGACGCTGCTGCTCCAGGGCGACGTGGCCTACGGCGACGGCTACGGGGATACCCAGGAGCTGCCCTTCTTCGAGAACTTCTATGCCGGCGGCCCGGCCACCGTGCACGGCTACGAGGACAACAGCCTCGGGCCGCTCTCGACGCCGGACAACGATCCCATCGGCGGCAACCTCAAGCTGGTGGGCAGCGCGAACGTGATTTTCCCCGCGCCGTTCCTCGCCGATGTGCAGTCGGTGCGCACCAGCGCCTTCATCGATGCGGGCAACGTCTACAGCACCTATGATGACAACTTCGATGTCGGCGAGCTGCGCTACTCCGCCGGCGTTGCTCTGGTATGGGTCTCGCCGCTGGGGGCGTTGACCTTCAGCCTCGCGCAGCCCCTCAATGCCCAGGACGATGACCAGACGCAGCAGTTCCAGTTTTCCCTGGGCGCCACTTTCTAGACTCGTGACAGGATGACTATGGCATTGCACAACCGCATCAAACGTACCGCCGCGATCGCAACCCTGGCGCTGTCCCTGGGCGCCACCGCCGCCGTGGGCGCGGCCGAGCTCAAGATCGGCGTGGTGAATGCCGCGGCGGTCATGGAGAAGGCGCCGCAGGCGGAAGCCGCCCGCAGCAAGCTGGAGAAGGAGTTCGCCCCCCGCAACGACGAGCTGGTCGCGCAGCAGAAGCAGCTCAAGCAGATGGAGGACCGCCTCTCGCGGGATGGCGCGGTGATGAGCGACGACCAGCGGCGGAGCCTGGAGCGGGACATTCTCTCCACCCGCCGCGACGTCAAGCGCGCCCAGGACGAGTTCCGCGACGATCTCAATATCCGCCGCAACGAGGAGCTGTCGAAGCTGCAGCGCCAGATCAGCGATGCAATCGAATCGCTGGCGAAGGAGCAGAATTTCGATGTCATCCTCACCAACGCCAACGTGATCTACTCCAGCAAGCGGGTGGATATCACCGAGGACGTGGTGCAGCGCCTGCTCAAGGCCCGCTGAGGTTTGCGGTGGGAGAGGTCCGTGGCCTGAGCCTGCGGGAGCTCGCTGAACTGCTTGCCTGCGAGCTGCGTGGGGATCCGGATGCCCGGATCCACGGCGTGGCGCCGCTCCAGAGTGCCGGAGCCGGGCAGATCAGCTTTCTCGCCAACCCCCGCTACCGTTCATTCCTGGACGCCACCGGGGCCGGGGCGGTGATTCTGCGGCCGGCGGATGCGGAGGGCTACCCGGGCAACGTCCTGCTGGCAAAGGACCCCTATCTCGCCTACGCGCGGGTGGCGGAGGCGCTCCATCCGCCGCCTCCTGCGGCGGCGGGCATTCATCCCACCGCCGTCGTGGACCCGGACGCGGAGGTGGACGCAACGGCCGCGATCGGTCCGCACTGCGTGGTGGAGGCCGGTGTCCGGCTCGCGGCCGGGGTGGTGGTGGGAGCGGGCTGCTTCATCGGCCGGGATACGGACCTCGGGGCCGGCACCCGGCTGATGCCCAACGTCACCATCTACCACGAAACCCGCATCGGCAGCCGTGTCCTCATCCACGCCGGCGCGGTGATCGGCGGTGACGGTTTCGGGTTCGCGAACGAGCACGGCCGCTGGGTGAAGATACCGCAGCTGGGGCGGGTGATCATCGGCGACGACGTGGAAGTCGGCGCCAACACCACCATCGACAGGGGGGCGCTGGAGGACACCATCATCGAGGAGGGGGTCAAGCTCGACAACCTCATCATGGTGGCCCACAACGTCCAGATCGGCGCCCACACCGCCGCCGCCGGGTGCGTCGGCATCGCCGGCAGCGCGCGCATCGGCCGGCACTGCACGCTGGCCGGCGGCGTCGGCATCGTCGGACATCTCGAGATCGCCGACAATGTTCATGTCACCGGCATGTCCATGGTGACCCACAGCCTGGCCGAGCCCGGCGTCTACTCCTCCGGGACTCCGCTCATGGACAATCGCGACTGGCGCAAGAGCTCGGTGCGGTTCAAGCAGCTCGATGACATGGCCAGGCGCCTGCGTGAGCTGGAGAAGCGGCTCGAGCGGCTCAACACGAACGAAGGGTGAAGAATTTGACGACGATGGATGTTCATGAGGTGCTCCGTCACCTCCCGCACCGATACCCGTTCCTGCTGGTGGACCGGGTCGTCGAGTGCATCCCCGGCGAGTCGCTGGTGGCGATCAAGAACGTCACCATCAACGAACCGTTCTTCCCGGGACATTTCCCGCACCACCCGGTCATGCCCGGGGTGCTGATCCTGGAGGCGCTGGCGCAGGCCTGCGGCCTGCTGACCTTCCGGACCATGGATGTACTGCCGGACGATGACACGATTTTCTATTTCGTGGGCATCGACAACGCGCGGTTCAAGCAGCCGGTGATGCCGGGCGATCAGATGCGCCTCGAGGTCAAGTATGTCCGCTCGATGCGCGGTGTGTGGAAGTTCACCGGCGAGGCGAAGGTGGACGGCAAGCTGGCGGCCAGCGCCGACATCATGTGCGCACAGAGGGAAATGAAGCGTTGATCCATCCCAGCGCCATCATCGACCCCAAGGCCGAACTGGCGTCCGACGTGGAGGTGGGCCCCTGGACCCTGATCGGGCCGGGTGTGCAGATCGATGCCGGCACCCGG
This sequence comes from Gammaproteobacteria bacterium, assembly GCA_028694565.1. Classification (GTDB taxonomy): domain Bacteria; phylum Pseudomonadota; class Gammaproteobacteria; order DSM-26407; family DSM-26407; genus Thioalbus. The sequence goes on from JAQVKR010000099.1 coordinate 7,890, forward strand.
ATCGCCTCCCACGTGGTCATCAAGGGGCCCACCCGCATCGGCCGCGACAACCGGATTTTCCAGTTCGCGTCCGTGGGCGACGATCCCCAGGACAAGAAGTACGCGGGCGAACCGACCCGCCTGGAGATCGGCGACGGCAACGTGATCCGCGAAAGCTGCACCATCAACCGCGGTACGGAGCAGGGCGGCGGGGTCACCCGTGTCGGCGATGACAACTGGATCATGGCCTACTGCCACATCGCCCACGACTGCCAGGTGGGCGATCACACCATCTTCGCCAACAATGCCTCGCTG
>JAQVKR010000100.1 GCA_028694565.1 Gammaproteobacteria bacterium
CACCTCCAGCAGGGTGAAGCCCCGCCCCCGCGGCCCGGGCAACCGCCGCCGACTCACGCTCCCGTGTCCTCCGCCGCCAGGGACACCCGGCCGAGGGCATCCCCGCTCACCCGCCAGCCGCCTGCGGAGGCATCCAGGCGCAGGCTGAAGGGGGTCTGCTCGCCGCTGCCGTAGAGCTCGATGCGGGCCTGCGCCTCCCCGCTCCCGCCCCCCTCCACCGAGAGCGCCACCGCCAGCCCCTCGGGCCAGGCACGGGGCCGGAGCAGCCGGTCGCCCCCGATCGCCTCCCACCCGTTCTCCCCGAAGCGCTCGAACCGGTAGCCCTCGCGGCCGACGCGCACCGCCAGGGGCACGAGGCCCACCACCGCCTCCTGCCGCGCGAGCTCCAGCAGCGCGGCGAACCGCTCCGCCTCCGCCCGCGCATCCACCGGGCCGCCCGGCAGGCCGAGGCCCGGAACCACCAGGCCCGCCAGCACCCCCACGATCACCAGCACCACCAGCAGTTCCAGCAGGGTGAAGCCCGCCGGGTGAGGGCGCGGAGCGGTGGCGCCGCCCCGCCCGGGACGCGGGCTACTCCAGGGTCCAGTTGGCGATGTCGGCATTCTCGCCCTCCCCGCCCGGCTGGCCGTCGGCGCCCAGGGTATAGAGGTCGAAGTCCCCGTGGCTGCCGGGATTGAGGTAGAGGTAGGGGTTGCCCCAGGGATCGCTGGGCAGGCGCCGGACATACCCCCCCGCCTTCCAGTTGCGCGGCTCCGGCGTGCCGCCCGGGCGCTCCACCAGCGCCTCCAGCCCCTGGTCGGTGGTGGGGTAGACGTAGTTGTCCAGCTTGTAGAGGCCGAGCGCGCTCTCCAGCGCCCGGATGTCCTGGCGGGCCTTCACCTGCCGGGCCTCGGCCGGCCGGTCCATGATCCGCGGCACCACCAGGGCGGCGAGGATGCCCAGGATCACCACCACCACCATCACCTCGATGAGGGTGAAGCCGGCCGCCCGGCGCCGCGTCGCGTCTCGCCTTCCGTTCATCATGTTCGACAGGTTCCAGTCCGGGGGGCGCTGGCCGGGAATCGGCACGGGTCGCCGGCTCAGCGCACCAATTGGTTGAGCTCGAAGATGGGCAGCAGGATGGCCACCACGATGGCCAGCACCACCCCGCCCATGGCCAGGATCAACAACGGCTCCAGCAGCCCCAGCAGCGCCGCGACGAGGGTGTCGCTCTCCCGCTCCTGGTACTGTGCCGCCCGCTCCAGCAGGGCGTCGAGCTGCCCCCCGCCCTCGCCGCTGGCCACCAGGTGGATGAGCATGGGCGGGAACAGCCGGCTGCGGCCGAGGGCGCGGTGGATGCTCTCGCCCTCGCGCACCCGGGCCGCCGCCTCCGCCACCGCCGCGCGCAGGGGCGCCCGCCCCATCACCGGGCCCGCCACCGCCAGGGCCTCCACCGCGCTCACCCCGCTGCGGGTGAGGATGCTCAGGGTGCGGGCGAAGCGCCCGGCGTTCAGCCCCCGCACCAGCCGGCCCACGAAGGGCAGGCGCAGGATCACCCCGTCCCAGCGGCGGCGCAGGGCCGGACGCCGCAGCAGGAAGAGCGCCAGCCCCCAGAGGGCGAGCAGCCCGCCGCCGAGCAGGGCGCCGTGGGCCTGCAGGAACCCGCTCGCCGCGATGAGCGCCCGGGTCAGCCAGGGCAGTTGCTGGTGGATGTGCTCGAACACCTGCACCACCTCCGGCACCACGTAGGTGAGCAGCCCCGCCACGATGAGCACCGCCACCCCGGTGAGCAGCGCCGGGTAGACCAGCGCCAGCGTCACCTTCTGGCGCTGCTGCTGGCGCAGCTCCAGGTAGTCCGCCAGCCCCTCCAGCACCCCGTCCAGGCGCCCGGCCTGCTCGCCGGCCTCCACCGTGACCCGGTAGAGATCGGGGAACACGTGGGGAAAGGCGCCCAGGCCCGCCGCCAGGCTGTGGCCCTCCAGCACCCGGGCCCGCACCCCCAGGACCACGCGCCGGACCCGCGGCCGCCCGCTCTGCTCGGCCACCGCCGTCAGCGCCTCGGCCAGCGGCGTCCCGGCACGCACCAGGGTGGCGAGCTGGCGGGTGAGCAGCGCCACCTCGGTGGCGCCGAGCCCGCGCCGCAGCAGGCCGGCCCGGCTGGCGCGCAGGCGCACCTCGCGGCGCTCCACCGCCTCCACCGCCAGCGGCGTCAGCCCCTGCTCCCGCAGCCGCTGGCGCACCTGGCGCGGGGTCTCCCCCTCCAGGGTGCCGCGCCGCTGCCGCCCGCGCCCGTCCAGCGCCGTGTACTCGAAGGCCCCCATCGGCGCTAGCTCCTCCCGGCGCTCATGGGCCGCTGCGGGAGACCCGCAGCACCTCCTCCACGCTGGTCTCCCCCGCCAGCACCCGCCGCCAACCGTCGGCCTCGATGGCGGGGCCGCGGCTGCGGGCATGGGCCTCCAGCCGGTGCTCCCCCGCCCCGTCGTGGATCAGGGTCCGCAGGGCCGCGTCCACCTCCACCAGCTCGTAGATGCCGGTGCGCCCCAGGTAGCCGCTGCCCCGGCAGCGGGGGCAGCAGCCGGGCGCGAAGAGCGTGGGCGGCCGGGCCGGGTCGAGCCTCATCCGTTCGCACTCGGCGCGGCCGGCGGCGTAGGGAGCGCGGCATTCGGGACAGAGCAGCCGCACCAGCCGCTGGGCCAGCACGCCGACGAGGCTCGAGGCGAGCAGGAACGGCTCCACCCCCATGTCCCGCAGCCGGGTGACCGCGCCCACCGCGGTGTTGGTGTGGAGGGTGGAGAAGACCAGGTGGCCGGTGAGGCTCGCCTGCACGGCGATCCCGGCGGTTTCCAGATCGCGAATCTCCCCCACCATCACCACGTCCGGGTCCTGGCGCAGGATGGCCCGCAGCCCCCGCGCAAAGGTCATCTCCACCTTGGGGTTCACCTGGGTCTGGCCGATGCCGTCCAGGTCATACTCGATGGGGTCCTCCACGGTGAGGATGTTGCGGCGCCGGTCGTTGAGGCGGGCCAGCGCCGCGTAGAGGGTGGTGGTCTTACCCGATCCGGTGGGGCCGGTGACCAGGAGGATGCCGTGGGGCAGCCCGATGAGGCGGTTCATCGCCTCCAGGGTCCCGGGCGCCATGCCCAGGTGCAGCAGGTCGAGGCGCCCCGCCTGTTTGTCGAGCAGGCGCAGCACCACCCGCTCGCCGCGGCTGGAGGGGATGGTGGAGACGCGCACGTCCACCGGCCGGCCGCCGATGCGCAGCGAGATGCGCCCGTCCTGGGGCAGGCGCTTCTCGGCGATGTCGAGCCGCGCCATCACCTTCACCCGCGAGGCCACCAGCGGGGCCAGCGCCGGCGGCGGGCTGAGCACCTCCCGCAGCACCCCGTCCACCCGGAAGCGCACCACCAGCCGGTTTTCGAAGGGCTCGATGTGGATGTCCGAGGCATTCTCCCGCACCGCCTCGGTGAGCAGCGCGTTGAGCAGCCGGATGATGGGCGCGTCGTCCTCGCTCTCGAGCAGGTCGGCCGGCTCCGGCAGGGACTGGGCGACGGCCTGCAGGTCGAGCGACTCGCCGTAGGCCTCCATCTCCTCCAGCCCGCCGCCGGCGCCCTGCTGGTAGAGCGCCGCCAGCCGCTCCTCGAACACCTCGGGCGCCACCGTCTCCAGCCGGATCGGGCGCCCGAGATGGCGGCGCAGCTCGATCAGCGCGCCGGCGGCCGCGTCGGGGCGGCAGAGCACCCGGACGCCCGTCCCCTCCGGCGCCGGCCCGTCCGCCACCAGCACCCCGTAGCGGCGGGCGAAGCCGTAGGGGAGCGCCGGCATCGCCCCGGCGCCCCCGCTCCGGCCGCTCCCGGGCTCCAGGCTCACGAGTTGGGCCCGACCGGGAACTGGTAGGTGGGGCGGCTCAGGAGGTCCCGCTCCTCGGGCAGCACCGGGATCGCCTCCCGGGGCAGCATGGGCACCCCCTCCTCGCGCAGCTGCAGCTGCCGGGCGCGGATGTGGTTGTACTTGCCCCCGGAGATGCGGCTCTCCATCGCTCCGTCGCGCAGGATGACCGGGTGCAGGAAGACCATCAGGTTCTTCTTCACCAGCGTGGTCTTGTCGTAGCGGAACAGCCCGCCCAGCAGCGGGATGTCCCCCAGCCCCGGCACCTTCTGGCGGCTGCCCTGCAGGCTCTCGTCCATCAGCCCGCCCAGCACCAGCAGCCGGCCGTCCTCCACCATCACGCTGGTGCGGATGGCGCGCTTGTTGGTGATGACGTCCGCCGCCCCGATGCTGCTGGCCGCCAGGCTGGAGACCTCCTGCTCGATCTCCAGGCGGATGCTGTCGCCCTCGTTGATCTGCGGCTTGATGCGCAGGGTCAGCCCCACGTCCTTGCGCTCGATGGTCTGGAACGGGTTGGTGGGCGTGCTGCCGGAGTCGCCGATGCTGGTGTAGGAGCCGGTGAGGAAGGGCACGTTCTGGCCCACCACGATCTCCGCCTCTTCGTTGTCCAGGGTGACCAGGCTCGGGGTGGAGAGGATGTTGGTGGCCGCGTCACCCGAGAGCGCCCGGATGAGGGCGGCGAAGTTGAGCGAGCCGCTGTTGAAGCGGCCGAAGCCGAGGGCGAGGCCGTCGCCCAGGCTGGGCACGTTGCCCGCCTCGATGCTGGCGCCGAGCTGGACGATGCCCGAGCCCGAGCCGCCGAAGTTGATCACCCCCACCGGCCCCTCGCCCCCCGGGGTGCCGTCCAGGATCCACTGGATGCCCAGCTCCTTGGCCGTGTCGGTGGAGACCTCGGCGATGACCGCCTCCACCAGCACCTGGGCCCGGCGGACGTCGAGCTGGCGGATGATCCCCTGCAGGGCGGCCAGCACCTCCTGGGGCGCGGTGATGACCAGGGCGTTGGTGTTCGCGTCCGCCTCGATGCTCACCCGGCTCCGGCCGGGCGGCCCCGCCGGCGCCGCGCCCGCCTCCTTGACCAGGCTTCCGGAGACGCTCTTGAGCAGCGGCGCCAGCTCCTCCGCCTTGGCGTAGTGGAGGTAGACCACCCGGGTGTTGCCGGTCTCCTCCACCGGCGTGTCCAGGTGGGTGACCAGGGTGCGGATCCGCAGCCGGGAGGCCGGGTCGCCGCTCAGCAGGATGCTGTTGGTGCGCTCGTCGGAGGCGAACACCAGCCGCTCGCCCGCCGGCTCCGCCGGCCCGGCCGGGGTCTTGAGGCTGTTGAGGAGGCGGATCACCTCGGCGGCCGGGGCGTGGGCGAGGCGGATCACCTCGTAGCCGGTCTCGCTCTCGATGTCGATGCGGTCGATGATCTTCACCAGCCGCCCGATGTTGCCGGCGGTGTCGGAGACGATGATCACGTTCCCGGGGGCGTAGGCGGCCAGGTGCCCCTGCTGGGGGACCAGCGGGCGCAGCAGCGGCACCAGCTGGTCGGCCGAGACGTGCTGCACGGAAACCACCCGGGTGACCACCTCGTCGCCGGCGCCCGGCGCCGCATCGCTGGCCACCGGCGTGTCGATCTGCTTGCCCTCCGCCACCGGCACGATCTTGGTGACCTCCTCGCCGGGAACGGCCGCATAGCCGTGGACCTGGAGCACGGACAGAAAGACCCGGTAGACCGCGTCGGCATCCATCGCGTGAGAGGAAACCACCGTCACCTTCCCCTTCACCCGGGGGTCCAGGACGAAGTTCCGGCCGGTCAGCTCCGACACCGTCCCGATGAAGGACTGGATGTCCGCATCCACGAGGTTGAGGGTCACCCCGCCCGCCTCCGCCCGCGCCGGCGGCTGGCCGAGCGGCAGCAGGAGCATCAGCAGGGCCAGCAGCGGATGGAGCCGGCGACAGACTCCCGCTTTGTTCCGCACCGCTCCGCTCCCCTTCAATTCCGCGCCACATCGCCGGCTCGCGTCCATCACCCCTCCAGCCCGTAGTCGAGCGCCATCGCCCGGCCATCACGCACCAGGTCGACCCGCACCCTCGGGGCGCCGGCCAGCTCGGCGATGATTCGCTCCGCCGCGCCCGCTTCCCCAACCCGGATCCCGTTGACCGCCGTCACCAGGTCCCCGGTCTCCAGGCCGAGGCCGGTGAACAGCGCCCGGTCCAGCCCCGGCAGCAGCCGGTAGCCCTCCAGCCGCCCCTGGCGCTGCACCGGAATGAGCCGGATCAGCCTCGCGAACTGCCGAGGGTCCGCCTTGAAGCGCTCGCGGTAGCCCACGAGATCCACACCGCCATCGGAGTCCCCGGCCGGTCCCGGCGCCTCCGTGACCGGAATCAGCGACTCCCGCGGCAGGGAGAGCGCCTCGAACCGGCCGCCGCGGCGCAGCAGGACCCGCGCCGCCTCGACCCGGTGAAGGGTCGCGCCCTCGGCGACCGTCTCGCCGATGCGGAAATAGCGAGCCTCCCGGTCCGCCTCGATGATGGCCAGCGACGCCTCCGGCCGCTCCGCCACCCAGACCCCGCGCAGCTCCAGCGCCAGCCGCGTTTCGGGCGCCTGCACCGGCTCGGGCACCGGCTCGTTCGGGGGAACGCCGAAGAGATCGCGGGCGGACGCCAGGGTGGAGCCCACTCCACCGCCGGGGCCGGCCGTGGACTCCGGATTAATCGTTCCCGTCTCCTGGAACGGGGCTTCTGTCAGTTCAGGGCCGGGGGCCAGCCAGGGCCGGACCAGCCCGAACAGGGCATCGGCCGCCACGGCCAGGAGCAGGAGACTTACCGCCGCACGGGCGAGCGGCAGCAGCCGCTGACTGCCGGGGATATTTCCATGAATGGAGGGGAGAACAGCCATCCTGGCCAACAGGGCTCCATGAAACCTCGGGATACCCGCACACCATCTGCGAGTTCAACCGCTCGAGGCACGATACCGGTTTCGACCTGAAGCTGTCCACCCCGGGCCTGAGCCGGGACGCAGCACAGTCCGCAGCCAGAAAACAGGGACCGCAGGAGAGACGATTCCCGGTGGATGCTCGGCGATCTCATCCCTGCGCGGGATATCAGGAGGAGTGGGCGGTTGCTATCGCGTCTCGAGCCGCTCGCGCAGCTCCTGCGCCCGCGCCTACAGCGCTTCCAGGCTCCGGGAGCCATCGGCACCCGAAGCGGCGTAGGCGTTGGGATCAGGCGGCGTGTAGCCCTTCTCCGCCAACATGCGGTCCGTCCGCTCGATGAGCGCATTGGCCTCCGCAACGGTGCCATCCGCCGGACCCGGTGTCGCCGCCTCCGCTTCGGCACGCTCGACGGCCCGGGCCAGTGACTGCGCCTCCGGCGGCAGCGTCTTGGGGCTGACCGGCCGGGGCCCGACAAGGCCGGTGGGCCTCGGCGAAGGATCGACAACAGGCGCTTCGGGGTTGGCGTCGCCCTCATCGGTCTTCGGCGCTGCAACGGATGTCATCCGTGCCCGATCCCGGTCATCTGGAAACAACGTCGGCGCCTCCCGCGGCGTGACCAGGAAGTAGACCGCGGACAGGACCAGCGCGACCCCGAGGGCCAACAGGTAGGAAGGTTTTATGTCCATGCAAAGTGTCGCTTGTCAGTGAGTTTCACAAGGATTCGCCCATTCCCGACCAGGAACAGATGCCCCACACGTCGGTACGCCCGATTCATATACCGGGTATACACCCCGTTGAGCTGGCGCATGCCGCCCGAAAGGTTCGTCTCCAGCGTCTCCACCACCACGTGATAGTGATTGCTCATCTGGCGCCACGCATGGCAGACCCAGTTGAACCGGCGACAGACCGCCCCGAACACCGACAGCCAAGCCTCCCGATCGGCATCCCGGAAATAGATCGCCTCCCACCGATCACCCCGGGAGGTCACATGGTACAGACCACCTGAGAGCCCAATGCGCAGCGGCCGCGTCATTCCTCACCCGCACTCCATGCTGCTTGATTGCAAGACCTGACCCCGTCAGCGCGATTCACGGCCTGCACGCTCGCTGTCTACGCTTCGCAGCGCCGGTTACCCGGTCACCACGCAAGACTCGCTTCCGGCCGGTGGCCAACCTTTGCCGGGTGGGATCTCAAGCATCCCCTCATTTCAGACAACGAAAAACTGAACCGCACCGGGTTTACCGGAGACTGTTTTACTTGAGTCAGGCCACCATGGCTGACTCGTCTTGTTGGCGATAGTACGCCGCTTCAAGTTCTGCGGGTGGGACATTGCCGATCGGCTCGAGCA
>JAQVKR010000101.1 GCA_028694565.1 Gammaproteobacteria bacterium
GGATTGGGCGGGGTCCGGGATGGTCCAGCCGCGCCGCTCTGCTCTTGCTTCCGCTTCTCTTCGTCCATGTCCCGTCTGCTCTAGCGCGCCACGCGCAGCTTGCCCTGCTTGAGTGCCTCCAGGACCTGCTCCTTGGGTCCGTCGGCGACGATGCGACCGCTGTCCATGACCACGATCCGGTCCACCAGATTGAGCAGTGAGGCCCGGGGGGTCACCAGCACCACGGTCTTTCCGGCCAGCACCTGCACCATCCGGGTCTTGAGCTGCTCCTCGGTGGTGTTGTCCATGGAGTTGGTGGGTTCGTCCAGCAGCAGGATGGGCGGTTCCAGCAGCAGGGCGCGGGCGATGGCGATGGACTGGCGCTGGCCGCCGGAGAGGGTTTCGCCCCGCTCGCCCACCATCATGTCGAATCCGGCCGGGTTCTGGTTGACGAAATCGGTCACCCCGGCGAGCTCCGCCACGCGCAGTACCTCACGGGCATCGGCGAAGGGCGCGCCGAGGCGGATGTTGTCCCGCACGCTGCCGAAGAACAGGAGCGTGTCCTGGGGGACGTAACCGGTGTTGCGGCGCAGATCCGCCGGGTCGATCTGGCGCAGGTCGATGCCGTCGAGACGCACCGCCCCGTCCGTGGGCGCATAGAGTCCGAGGATGAGCTTCTCCACCGTGGTCTTGCCCGAGCCGACCCGGCCGATGAGCGCCACCTTCTCCCCGGCGCGGATGCGCAGGTTGATGCCGTTCAGTGCCCGCTCGGTCTGCCCGGGGTAGGAGAAATTGACGTCCCGCAGCTCGATATCGCCCCGCAGAACCGGCCTGTGGACGTAATCCTGCCCCGTGGACCGCTCCTGCGGCAGGCCCATGATGGCATTCAGGCTCTGCAGGGCCGCCCGCGCCTGGTGGTAGCGGGTGGCCAGGTTGGCCACCTGCCCGGTGGGCGCCACCGCCCGGCCGGTGAGAATGACGCTGGCGATGAGGCCGCCGAGACTGATCTCGCCCTCCCCGATGAGATAGACGCCGAAGATGACCGTGCCCACCGTGGCCAGCTGCTGCATCAGCACGGCGATGTTCAGGGCCGAGGCCGAGAGCATCCGCGCGCGCACACCCCAACGGGCCATGTAGCCGGTGGCCTGCTCCAGGCGCCGCTGTATCACCCCCTCCGCACCGAGGGTCTTGATGGCCTCCAGCCCGGTGAGGCTCTCCACCAGGGTCGCATTCTTCTGGGTGGCCATGCGCATGGAGTGGTCCACCGCCTCGCGCAGGGGCCCCTGCACGAACAGGGCGTAGATGAGCACCACCGGAATGGCCACTGCGGGCACCAGCACGATGGGTCCCCCGATCAGTGCGACCACCACCAGGAACAGGACCACGAAGGGAAGATCCACGAGTGTGGAGATGGTCGCCGAAGTGATGAAATCGCGGACACTCTCGAACTCGCGCAGGTTGTTGGCGAAGGCCCCCACGGAGACCGGCCGGTCCATCATCCGGATGCCCAGCACCCGCTCGAAAATCATGGCCGAGAGGAGCACGTCCGACTTGCGCCCTGCAAGATCAATGAAGTAACCGCGCAGCGCCCGCAGCAGCAGGTCGAATCCATAGACGATGGAAACACCGATGGCCAGCACCCAGAGGGTCTCCACCGCGTTGTTGGGCACCACCCGGTCGTAGACGTTCATGATGAACAGCGGGCTGGCCAGGGCGAACAGGTTGATGAGGAACGAGGCTACCAAGACGTCGCGGTAGATGCGCCAGGAGCGGGCCAGGGTGCCCCAGAACCAGTGCCGGGTGCGGATGCCGAGCAGTTCGGGAGCCCGGGCATCGAACCGGTACTCGGGCCGCGCGAAGATCACGTAGCCGGTGTAGAGTGGCTCCAGCTCGGCGAGGGCCACCTCCGCCACGCCGGTGCCGGACTCCGGCTGCACCACCTGCGCCTTCCCGTTGCGGTTGTCCACCGCCATCAGCAGGCAGGCCTGGTTGTCCTCCAGCAGCAGTACCGCCGGCAGTGTGAGGGGGCTGATGCGTCGCAGCGGGCGCTTCACCAGCCGTGCCGAGAGCCCGCCGCGGGCCGCGGCCCGGACGAACAGCTCGGGCGTGAGGCGGTTCTGCACCAGCGGCAGCCCGGCGCGGAGCGCCTCGGCGCTGATGGGCCGGTGATGGTGCTGGGTCAGCAGCACCAGGCAGTCGAGGAGGGGATCGTCGAAACTGCGCTCCTCGAGACCGGGTGCGGACGGTTCCGCTTCATTGCCTGTGGGGTCGGGTTGGGCGTGCATAGTGTTCTTTTTACGCCTGTGTCCTCGCCGCTGTCGATGGCCCCGGCCCGCCGGAGTCGGGATGCGGGCACATCGGTCTCGCGGCGAAACGCTCGCTCCAGGAGATGGATGGGTGGTTTGTCGCGCGTATTCCTTGCCCTAGCGCGCTAGACTTGCCATATATTTCAGGATACCGCCTCGGGCCGGCTGTTTTCACATTATGGGATGCGGTGGTGACAGTCATCCACAGGAACGGGATCCAGGGACGGCAATTTGTAGATTTTTGTCAATATTGAGAACTTCATCACATGCCATACGCGCGACGCGACGCTGAAGGACGAATCGTGGCCCTGTTCGAGCAGCCCGAGGAGGGCGCGGACGAATGGTTGACGGCCGGGGATCCCCAGGTGCGGGAGTTCATCGGGAACGACACCAGCCCCGAGGGCTACCTGGAGCTGAGCGACCTGGAGCTGGTGCGGGTGATGGAGGATCTCATTCACCTGCTCATCGACAAGAACCTGATCCTGATCACCGAGTTGCCGGTGGAGGCCCAACGCAAGCTCACGGCCCGCCGCAGCGCCCGCGAGCGGTTGCGCGGGAACGGCGCCGCCGGCTTCTCCCTGAGCGAGGAGGAATTCCTCTGAGGGTGGCGGGCGGCCAGGCGGATGCCGCGGCTCCCGGCGTCCATGACCCGTCACCGCGTCCGGCCCCCCTCTCCCGCTCCCCGTCGACCCGCCCCCCGGCCGAAGGGCCCTACATCGGCGCCGGACGGCCCGCCGCGTAGCCCTGGATGCCGTCCACGTTCAGATCCCGCAGCACCGCCCACTCCGCCTCCGACTCCACCGCCTCGGCGATGGCCTCGATATCCAGGCTGTGGGCCACCCGGCACAGGGATCCCACGAAGAACTGATCGTCCGGGCTCGCGCCGACGTCGCGGGTATAGGCGCTGTCGATCTTGACGTACTCCGGCCGCAGGGAGCGCAGATAGCCGAAGTTCGCGAAGCCGCGGCCGAAATGGTCCACCGCGATGCCGTGGCCCCGGGCCTGGAGCACGCGGGTGAACGCCACCAGGGCCTCCAGGGAGCGGGTCGCGCCGAATTCCGGCACCTCGAAGATCAGCCGGCCGCCGGTCGCCGCCGGCTCCAGCCGCGCCTCCAGCCAGCCGAGGAACGCCTCATCCTCCAGGGAAACCGGCGAGAGGTTCACCGCCAGCACGCCCTCCGGGCTCATCAGTCCGAGCACACGCTCCACGATGGCCCGGTCGAAAGCGGTGGCGAGCCCCCGGCGCTCCGCCATCGGCATGAAGATGCCGGCATTCCTGAGGCTGCCGTCGGCGGCGGCCACGCGAACCAGAACCTCGCGGTGGAGCACCCGCCCCGGATCGCCCGCGGCCACGATTGGCTGGCTGTGGAGCTCGAACCGTCCCTCCCGCACGACCGTTTCGAGGAACGCCTGCCACTCCTGCCCGCCATGCACCTCCGCGCTCCTGTCCACGGGCAGCGCGGTGCAGTGCCAGGTGTTGGCGCCGCGGGACTGGGCGAGGCTGAGCGCCCGGTCCGCCTCGGCCATGATGTCGTGGTAGCTGCCCCCCGGGCGGTAGAGACAGCCGCCCAGGTGCGCCACGGACGAGGAGTCGGTCAACCCCTGGCCATGCAGGGCGGCAAGGGCCGTGCTGATGTCCGTGGCCGCCGACTCGGCATCGACGCGCTCCAGCCCCGGCAGCATCATTCCGAAGGCGGCGCCCGACAGGCGCGCCAGCAGGGCGCCCGCCTGGCCCGCCAGGCAGGCGGAGAGCACGTCCGCGGCGGCGCGCAGGAACTCGTCGCCGGCGGCATAGCCGCGGGTCTGGTTGATATCCTCCACCCCCTCGATCTGGACGATGAAGAGCACCCCGCCCGCCTCGTCGCCGGAACCGAGCCGGCTCTCCGCCTGGCCGCTGAAGTAGCGGCGGTTGCCCAGCCCGGTCACCGGGTCACTGTAGGCCTGGCGCTGGAGCTGCCCGGCTGCCCGGGCCTGCTCCTCGAACATCGCCTTGACCTTGCCGGTCATGTTGTTCATCGCCACCACGACACGGCGCAGCTCGCGGGTGTGCGGCAGGGGGATGCGCATATCGTAGTTGCGCGCGCAGATGGCCTCGGCCTGGCGCTCCACGTCCAGCAACGGCCGGAACAGCAGCCGCAGGACGAGCCAGCCGGTGAGCATTGCCGCCAGGGCCAGTCCGGCGTACCAGGCGAACAGCTGCCGGGCCGTATCCCACAGGGCGGCGTAGGCGTAGCCGGGATGGCTCTGTACCGTGACGGTACCGACCTGGTTCCAGCCCGACATGACCAGCGCATCGGCGCTGGGCGCCTCCAGCGGGAGCCAGCGGATGAACCATTCCGGCACCCCCTCGATCCGCACTTCCAGCTCCCGCAGCACCACCGGCGTGCCGTCCATGCGCCGGAGTTCGATGCTGCGGTAGTAGCCCCGATCGAACACCGCGCTGACCATCGATTCCATGGCCGGCAGATCGTCTGCCCGCAGGTGGGTGGAGATGGACAGCCCCAGGGAGGTTGCCGTGTCCTGTGCGTGGGAGACCAGCTGCTCCTGCAGGAAGGTGCGGGAGCTGTTGAGGTTCACCAGCAGGGTCACGGAGAACACCACCAGGAAAAGCACCACGATGGTGGCCACCAGCTGCCTGAAAAGTGTCATGTCCGCTGCTCTCCCATGATCGAGGGTATCGCGTGTTGTCATTCCCGGGACTTGCGCACGTCGCCGGAGTTGAAGCGCTGCAACAGGTCGGTCCAGCGGCTGAGCCGGCTGGAATCGCCGGCCCGCACGCCGAGCCCGCGCTGTTTCGCGATCCAGAGCCCCGCGCCATTGAAACTGTAGACCGGCACCAGGTCGGTGCGCGACGTGGCGGGCCGGATGGGCTGGATCAGGTTGTCCAGCACCAGCGGGACCGCCTCGGGAGTGGGGTAGTAGGTGAGCACCATGTGGGCCTGGCTCACCGCGTTGGGCTGCAGCGCCTTGACGTAGGTCAGACGCATCCTGTCCTCGGGCACGCCGAGCGCCTTGAGGGTGAAATACTTGCCGAGGGAAAAGTCCTCGCAATCTCCGCCGCCGGTGGCGAGGAACTCCACCGGGGTGGCCCAGTAGTCCTCCTGGCCCCAGTGGCGGAGATCGGAAACGAAATCGAGGCGGTTGAAGAAGCGGTTCACCCGCTCGAGCTTCTCGCGCTCGTCGAGCGCCCCGGCCGTCTCCATCAGCTCGCGCCACTGCACCAGCCGCCCACCGGCCTCGTCGCCGAACTCCGCGTCGATGCGCGCCACCAGCTCATCGTCGACGAACGGCACCTCGGCCGTGCCGGCGGCGGCGAGCAGCAGCGCCAGCAGCGGCGCCAGCCATCCGGCGGCTCGGAACGGGACCGTGGCGGCGGCCGGCGCACCCATGGCCGGGAGGCGCCTCAGCCCCCGGTCACCGGCGGAAAGAAAGCCACCTCGTCGCCGTCACTGAGCGCCGTGGCGTCATCGGCCATCTCCTGCTCGACCGCCACCAGCACCCGGGCCCCGCCGCCCAGGGCCTCGCTCCAGGCGCCTCCGCGCGCCTGGAGCAGGCGACGCAGGCCGGCCACGTCGGTGACGCCCTCGGGAAGCGGCAGGGTCTCGGCGCCGGTGCCGAGCTGTTCCCGCAGGCGGGCGAAATAGAGAATCCGGATCATCGGCGTGGCTCCAGGGCGTTTCAGGACATCAGCTCCGCGAATGGAATATAGCTCACCGGGTCGCCACGGCGGATGACCCGGCCCTCGGGCGCGATGACGAACCCATCGGCCCAGCTCGTGGACGTGAGCACGCCGGAGCCCTGGTTCGGGTAGAGGGTGACCACGGTGCGCCCCTCGGCGCCAGGCTCGAGGCGCGCCCGCAGGTACTCGCGCCGGTCTCCCGGGCGGGTCCAGTCGAACCCGGATTCGGCGCCGACCACCCGCGGCATGACCGCCTGCACGCCCAGGCGGCGCAGCAGGAACGGCCGGGTGAACAGGCAGAAGGTGGCGAAACTGGAGACCGGGTTCCCGGGCAACCCCATGAAGGGCGTGCCGTCCACGGCGCCGAAGGCGAGCGGCTTGCCCGGCTTGACCGCGATGCGCCACAGCTCCAGCCGGCCCAGCGACTCCACCGCCGCCTTCACGTGATCCTCCTCCCCCACCGACACCCCGCCGCTGGTGAGGATCAGATCGCACTCCCCGGCGGCGCGCCGCAGCACGCCGCGGGTCGCCTCCAGGGTGTCCTCCACCGCGCCCAGGTCCAGCACCACGCAGCCGAGGTTGCGGAGCAGCCCGGCCAGGGTGTAGCGGTTGGAGTTGTAGATCTGGCCCGGGCCCAGCGCCGTCCCGGGCGCCGCCAGCTCGTCGCCGGTGGAGAACAGCGCCACCCGCGGACGGCGCACCACCGGCAGCCGGGCCAGTCCCACCGACGCCGCCAGTCCCAGCTCCTGCGGACGCAGCCGGGTGCCGGGGGCAAGAATCTCCGCCCCCGCGGTGATGTCCTCGCCGGCCCGGCGGACGTGCTGCCCGGGACGGGCGGGCTGCTCCACCGTGACCCGATCGCCCGCCACCCGGCAGTGTTCCTGCATCACCACCGCATCGGCGCCCGGCGGGATCGGCGCCCCGGTGAAAATGCGGGCACAGGTGCCGGGCTCGAGCGGCGCGCCCTGGCTGCCGGCCGGAATGCGCTGCCCCACCCGCAGGGCGCCGCCGCCATCCAGATCGGCACAGCGCACGGCATAACCGTCCATGGCGCTGTTGTCATGGGGCGGGACATCCAGGGGCGATGCCTGGCCCTCGGCCAGCACCCTTCCCAGCGCCTCGTCGAGCGCCACCTCCTCCCGGTCACCGATAGGCTCGGCCCGTGTCAGCAGGGCCTCCAGGGCCTGCTCCACGCTGAGCAGGCCTTGTCCGCGGGCTTTCTCGTTCATTGAATCTCCTCGAAGGATCCGGGCATGCGCGCTAGTGTACTGCGTCACTCTTGGAGGTACTTTCAGAGCCCCCCGAAAGTGCCAGGACAAGGCGCAGTGCGCAGGCAATGGTTGTTCCCTTATCAAGCGCTGCAACGCCGTCATGGCGCTTTCGGGGGGCTCCCTGCGGGCGAGCCGTTAGCCGGCCATCTGCGGCGTTGCGCTTGCTTGAAAGGGGGCCTGCCATTCCTGCGCAAGCGCGCCTTGCATCTGACCGGCCAACGACTCGCTGAATGTGCCTCCAAGAGTGACGCAGTACACTAGTATCGGGAACATTGTATAAACGTGGGGAGGCGTTTTCATACGCCCGTGATCGGAGCGGGCTTCGATTCCCCAGGAACCGCACGGCCCGGCAGCTCCAGCAATCCATGCCGCTGAGTGCGCCGGACATGGCGCGCCCGCCCCGCGCGGCGACCCATTCGGGGCGTTCCGCGGCGCCCGAGACGAATTCGCACACGCCCGGGGTTTTTCGTTACGATCCCCGCCAGTGGCGACCGGAGAGCGGCACCGTGCCCCGACGACTGCTTCATAGATCACCCAGGAGCCAGGCCATCCCGGTGCTCGCCGCGGTGCTGACCCTCGGCTGCGCCCCGGCGCGGGACACCTTCGTGCGCGGGGATGTCATCACCGAGCCGGCACCGGAGCGGTACTCGGTCTGCCATGGACATGGCTGCCGGTGGCTGGACACGGTGGGTCTCGCCCCGGAGCAGTGGCGGGAGGTGCGCGGCATGTTCACCCCGCCCGCCCCCGACGCCTCCGCCGAACGGATCCGGATCGCCGGCGCGGTGGCCTTCCTGGAGCGCCTCAGCGGCGCGCTCACCGGCACCGCGGGCGACCTGC